>NZ_DASYBS010000135.1:0-59216 GCF_036500665.1 Cedecea sp. | reverse complement strand
AGCGATCGTCGGGAACGAATCGCGAACGACCCCGACTGTTTGGGTGATAGCCGGTGGGTTTACCGCTTCAGCGGCGATGAGCTCGCCGGGCGCCGGGGCTGTTCGGGGGATGGCGTTATCCCCCGGACACGTTCACCGTTTTCGGAACGTGCAGGGAAAACAGGATTAGGGGTGAACGGAACAATTGAGGAGCAAAAAATATCTCCCGGCAAATTTTGAAAGGAAGATGTGACTAAGCCCCCCCTGAGGTAGAGAAAGAAAACCGCTTCCTCTTTTAATCCCCTCTCCCTTCCAGGGAGAGGGTGAGGGTGAGGGCGATTTACTTCTCCAGAGGCCACAGCCACGCCGCACCGCGAACGCCGCTCGAATCCCCGTGCACCGCCTTGCGGATAGGGGTTTCACACTCTCCGCCAAATACCCACGGTTTAATCAGCTGCGGCACCGTTCGATATAAACGTTCCACGTTGCTCATTCCGCCGCCAAGAACGATCGCATCCGGATCCAGAATATTCACAATATGGGCAAGCGACTTGGCAAGGCGCATTTCATAACGGCTCAGCGCTAATTCCGCCCGCGGATCCTGCTGTTCAGCGAGGCTGATAATCTCATTCCCCTTTAGCGTTTTTCCACTCAGGCGCTGGTAATCCGTGCCAAAGCCGGTGCCGGATATAAAGGTTTCGATGCAGCCTTGTTTGCCACAGTAGCATGGGACTTCGGCACGAAAACGCAGCTCGTCCTCATCCATCCACGGCAGTGGATTATGCCCCCACTCACCCGCCGTGCCGTTACCGCCAATCAGGCTACGGCCGTTGATGGCAACGCCCGCTCCGCAGCCGGTTCCGATTATCACCGCAAACACCATCTGCGCGCCGGCAGCCGCACCGTCTATAGCCTCAGACACCGCAAGGCAGTTAGCGTCGTTTGCCAGCCTGACCTCCCGCTTTAGCGCCATGCTGAGATCCTTGTCAAACGGCTGCCCGTTAAGCCAGGTTGAGTTCGCATTTTTCACTACCCGGGTATAAGGGGAAATAGACCCCGGGATGCCGAGCCCCACCGTACCGGTCTCGCCCGTTGCTTCCTCGGCCAGCCGTACCAGTTCAACAATATTCTTAATGGTGGCCTGGTAATCGTTTTTAGGCGTAGGTAAACGGTGACGATACAGCTGCTTACCGTCATCTGCCAACGCGATTACTTCTGTTTTTGTACCACCGAGATCGATACCTATGCGCACATGAACTTCCTCATTTGGTGATAATTATCAATAGTATAAAGTGGCATCAAAGCAAATGCGATGAAACGAGGCCGTCAATTCGTTATCATGCCCGCTGCGTTTAACTGACAACCTGGGACAGAATCATGCTGTGGTTTAAAAATTTAATGGTTTACCGTTTAAGCCGTGACATCACGCTGACGGCGGATGCAATGGAAAAACAGTTAGCCGCCTTCACCTTCACCCCTTGCGGTAGCCAGGACATGGCAAAAACCGGTTGGGTGTCGCCGATGGGCTCGCACAGCGATGCATTAACCCATGTTGCCAACGGGCAGATTGTGATTTGCGCCCGTAAAGAAGAAAAAATTCTGCCGGCTCCGGTCATCAAACAGGCTCTCGAAGCCAAAATCAATAAGCTGGAAGCGGAACAGGCCCGCAAGCTGAAAAAGACCGAGAAAGACGCCCTGAAAGACGAAGTCCTGCACTCCCTGCTGCCGCGTGCTTTCAGCCGTTTTAGCCAGACGATGATGTGGATAGACACCGTTAACGGTCTGATCATGGTCGACTGCGCCAGCGCCAAAAAAGCGGAAGATACGCTGGCACTGCTGCGTAAAAGTCTGGGTTCACTGCCTGTCGTGCCGCTGGCACTGGAAAATCCAATCGAGCTGACGCTGACCGAATGGGTTCGCTCAGGTGATGTCCCGGCGGGCTTTGCGCTGATGGATGAAGCCGAACTCAAAGCCATTCTTGAAGGTGGCGGCGTGATCCGCTGTAAACAGCAGGAACTGGTATGTGATGAAATCGCGGCGCATATCGAAACCGGCAAAGTAGTCACCAGGCTGGCGCTGGACTGGCAAGAGCGTATTCAGTTTGTTCTGGCTGACGATGGCTCCGTCAAACGCCTGAAATTTGCCGATACCCTACGTGAGCAAAACGACGATATTGACCGGGAAGACTTTGGTCAGCGTTTCGATGCCGATTTTATTCTGATGACCGGCGAACTGGCGGCGTTGATTACAAACCTGGTGGAAGCGTTGGGCGGCGAAGCACAGCGTTAAGACCGGACGTTGCCATAAGATATAGCCCCCCATCGCAAGATGAGGGGCTAAAATTGGGTTACTTATCTGCCAGATAACGGCAAAGGTAGGACGTTGGCTCCGCAACCTGCAGGTGAAATTCGCTGTGGCCCGGCACGTTAAACACTTCGCCAGCGGCATAGGTTTTCCACTCGGTTTCACCCGGCAGCAGTACGTGTAATGCACCACTCACGACGGTCATTTCTTCCGGTTGGGCGGTCCCGAAGGTGTATTCCCCCTCCTCCATCACACCAACGCTGGCACGGCCAGTGCTGCTACTGGTAAAACCGATGGATTTTACTTTACCGGAGAAGTACTCGTTACTCTGAAGCATGGACAGGCCCTTTATAGAAATTAGTGAAAAAACCACTATAGAGGTGAACTCTCAGGGCTGTCACGCAAATTGTTAAATCCATTCAGATAAGCAGTTCTGCCGCCAATCTGGCTACCAGCACATTGGATAAAAGCACCGGCACATCAAGCTGCTTTTGCAGAAAATCACGGTGTTTTTGATGGTAACCGAGGCAGTCCAGAACAAGAACATCCGCCCCCTCTGCCATTAGCTTTCTTCCTGCCTCCAGCAGATCGGCCTCGCTACCGTGTACGGGATTGGCGAGAGCATAAAGCGGCGGGTGAGTGAGTTTGCGCCACTTCAGCTCCTGAAACTTAATCAGTTCGGCGACCGGCAGAATGATCCCCACCTGATGGCCATCAACAATTGAGGCCACCAGCGGCGGAATGATGCGCTCCGGCTCCAGAAGAATAGCGTTACGGGCTTTCAACCCGATAAGTGGCATGGTACTCATTAGCAGAATGACTTCGTAACCTTCGTTGTCCAGTTGCTCAATAATCCCCTGCATCGCAATAGAGATTTTGTCGCGCCCGACCGAAGTAATGGTGTTGTCCGCCAGCAAAGTGAGCAGAGACTCTTCACCGGGTGACGGAGAAAACCGGCGGTGAACCTCGTCTGAAGAAAGGTTACCCAGCAGGCTTACCTGCGAGATTTGTTGTTCAGAGATATGTTCGGTTAAAAATGGCAAAACCTCACTCACAGACACTTTGCCGACGGTGAGAATGGCTACAGTTGGTCTCATGCTTCGCTCCGCTATTACTCAGTCACCGCCCTCTTAGCTGCACTGCTCCACGTCCGCTATGAAATAACTCCGCCGGGGTCGATCGTTTTTTGCTCGCCATAATCCGCAGCATACAACCAGAGCGATATCGAAATCCTTAACGAAACATCAACTACTGAGCAACATCTTTAATTAGATATATTTTAGGTAAATTAAAGGGATAAAAGTTTTTCTTATGAAAGACGAAGCACCGGCGGCACAGGCCTGCCGGTGGCGTTCAGGATTTCTGAGGGTCTTCATAACGCCGTTTTGCATCAAGGGCTTCCTGGCGGGTTTCATGCTCGCTAATCAGCGTGTCCTGATGGGGATGATCTGCCCGCAGCTGATACCAGGTTACGGCAGAACCTGGTACACCTTTCTGCACTTCGACAAGCCTTGCTTCTCGGGGATAAGGAGGTTGGGTCGCCATCGCTCGTCCTTATTTCTGGTGGATGAGCAGTAAGTATAGGCTAACTGGCGCGGGCCATTTGCAATGCGCTGAGGATAGCTTCCACCACCGCATCCGGGGGACGAGTGGCATCAACAATATGACGGGCAACCTGGCGGTACAACCCTTCGCGGGCGGCAAGCACATCGACGATTTCATCGGTGACACCTTTGCCCGTCAGGGTTGGACGCTGTCCTTCTTCCGGCGAGGCAGTCAGCCGCGAAGCCAGAATCTGTGCCGGAGCGTGCAACCAAATGGCGATGCCGTTCTCCTGCATAAATTGGCGGTTGCTTTCCGCCAGCACCATACCGCCGCCGGTTGCTACGACGGTCGCCGGGACCGTCACGCACTGAAGTGCATCGGACTCACGTGCGCGGAACCCTGCCCATCCCTCTTCCGCCACAATATCCGCAACGCTCTTGCCGGTGCTGGTCAGCAGAAAGCTATCGGTATCGACAAATGCATAACCCAGCGTTCTCGCCAGTGCCTGACCGACGGTCGTCTTACCACAGCCGCGAGCGCCGACTAAGAATAGGGGTTGAGTCATCAGAGATAATCCTCGGAAGTGCTGGCCTCAGGCCAGTAGGGACAAATGCAAAAACAGAGAGCGATAATACCATCAAACTAGTACATGAGATAGTGTAAACTTATGGTTACATTCATTATCGTTAAAGCGATAAATCCAGTAACAGCAGCCTTAACCGGCCATTAACAAGTGTAAACTAAATCAACCACTCGCTAACAGCGCCACAATACTTTAAACGCCAGGCCAATGACAACCCTTAATCTGAGATTCAGTAACACATTTATGGTTAGCTTTACGATTAAGGCGTTTAACCCACGCTGAAGATGATCAAGACTCCTTTTAAGACTTCATCATGACAGAGGTATGAACCATGCAATCTGAAGAGCAGCGTCTTATCGACGGGCTTTTTGACCGTCTGAAACAGGCCGAGAGCCAAAGTTCCACTCGCGATGCGGCCGCAGAACAGCGGATTGCGCAACACCTCAGCCAGCAGCCGGGGGCCGCTTACTACATGGCCCAGACTATCCTTATCCAGGAAGCGGCCATAAAGCAGCTGAACGGTAAAATTCAGGAGCGGGAAGCGAAAGTCACCGAGCTTGAGCAAAAATCTCGCCAGCAGCAAAGCAGCGGCGGTTTTCTGGCCGGTTTGTTCGGCGGCGGCAGTAATAACAACTCTCGCGGTTCCGATCCGATTCCGGGCAGCCAGAACTACGGAGCGTCAGCGGCACCGGGCTACGGCGCAGCCCCACAGGGCGGCTACGGTGCGCCCCAGGCGGCACCTGCCAGCGCGCCGCGTGCCGGAGGCGGTTTCCTGTCTGGTGCGCTGCAAACCGCAGCGGGCGTTGCAGGAGGCGTTGTGGTGGCAGAAATGCTGACCAGTATGTTCCACCACAGCCAGCCGGATGAGATCGTCAATATCATCAACGAGCCAGCACCGAGCTTCGACAACAGCTCGTTTGACTCCGTCAACGACTACAGCCAGGCTGACGATCGCCAGTTCCTGAACCAGGATTGGCAGTCGCAGGATAACGGTAGCTTCGGAAACGACGACTTTGGCGGCGACGATTACGGCGACGACGACGACAGTTTTATTTAAGCCTTCTGCGCCCGCGCGACCATCAGCAGCCATTTTTCCAGCTCATTGGCAAACTGCTGGCGGTCGCGCTGGCTCAGGCTGTCCGGCCCGCCGGTTTGAACACCGCTGGCGCGCAGGGTATCCATAAAGTCGCGCATCGTCAGGCGTTCACGAATGGTTGCGGGCGTATAAAGCTCACCCCGAGGATTCAGCGCAATAGCCCCTTTCTCCAGTACATCGGCTGCCAGGGGAATATCAGCCGTGACCACCAGATCGTTTTTCTCACAGCGCCGAACAATTTCGTTGTCTGCAACATCAAACCCTGAGGCAACCTGCAAACTGCGAATAAAGCGCGACGGCGGCGTTTTAAGCCCCTGATTTGCCACCAGCGTTACCATCACCTGAGCACGTTCAGCCGCACGAAAAAGGACTTCTTTTATGACCTTCGGACACGCATCGGCATCCACCCAAATTTGCATTATGGCTCCTGATTGTCGGCGGGAATGATGGCGATTTTGCCGTGCTTTTGCAGAATGGCAAAATTTATCTGCGCCCGCGGCGCCGTTTAAGCGCAAACATAGCCTAAGTGCCGGAAAGCGCGTTAAGCTATCACCATAAGATAACGAAACAAATAACCATGGAGTAACGCTATGGATAAGAAAATTGGCTTTATTGGCTGCGGCAATATGGGGAAGGCTATCCTCGGCGGCCTGATTTCCAGCGGCCTGGTGCCGGCTGGCAATATCTGGGTCTATACCCCATCACCGGATAAGGTTCAGGCATTGTGCGATGAATATGGCATTAACCCGGCGCAGAGTGCCCAGGACGTCGCGCAGATAGCCGACATCGTCTTCGGTGCCGTCAAGCCGAACATCATGCTGAAGGTACTCAGTGAAGTTAATTCCGACCTGAATAAAGACACCGTGATCATCTCCATTGCCGCAGGCATTACCCTGGAAACCCTCGCGAAAGTGCTCGGCCACGACCGTAAGATTATCCGCGCAATGCCAAATACCCCGGCGCTGGTCAACGCTGGTATGACGTCGGTAACGCCAAACGCGCTGGTAACCGCTGAAGATATCGCCGATGCGGTGAGCATTTTCCGCAGCTTTGGTCAGGCGGAAGTGGTAAGCGAAGCGATGATCCACCCGGTGGTTGGCGTTAGCGGCTCTGCTCCGGCGTATGTATTTATGTTTATCGAAGCCATGGCGGATGCCGCGGTGCTGGGCGGTATGCCGCGCAAACAGGCCTATCAGTTTGCCGCTCAGGCGGTGATGGGCTCCGCGAAGATGGTGCTGGAAACCGGTACCCATCCAGGCGAGCTGAAAGATATGGTCTGCTCCCCGGGCGGTACCACCATTGAGGCGGTAAAAGTGCTGGAAGAGAAAGGGTTCCGCGCCGCAGTGATGGAAGCGATGGTGAAATGTATGGCGAAGTCGGAGCTGCTTGGGAAGTCCTGATTTTGGAATAACCCCTAACCCTCTCTCCTGTGGGGAGGGGGGACTGAATCGAGCACTCATCTTCGATTTTCCCCCTCTCCCTTCCAGGGCGAGGGCCGGGGTGAAGGTCATTTAAACGGCTTATTTTTTCTTAAGACAGTTGCTCATAAAGGTTTTTCTGGCGTCGCCCTTCAGCGATTGCTTCGCGGCATCCGCATTACAGTCTTTCATCTTTTGTTGCTGTGGCGTCAGGGTTTTTCCGGCAGCTGCCGGTGCTTCCCCTTTCAGGCAACTGCTCATATAGCTCTTACGCTGATCCCCTTTCAGAGACTGCAAGGCCGCCTCCTGATTACAGGTCGTCATACGCTGCTGCTGCGGCGTCATCGTTTTCTCAGCCGCCGTTGCAGACCCAACCAGCCCTACCAGTAACACCGCTAATAATGAAAATTTCATACCTTATTCCTTTTTTATAGTGACGCTTAAAGCCTGGCCTAAGGCAAAAAAAATGCGACGTTTCCGCCGCATTTTTTTCTCACCGTTTGACCAGAGGGCCCTTTACTCCAGCGCCATTGCCGCTTTCATGGTGTAGAACAGGTCAGTCTGGTCAGTCAGCCCGACGACGTTTGCCGCATGGGGACCATAGGCCGCCACGCGCAATTGGGTGCCGGTATGTTCCTGGGATTCCCCCTCAGAGTTCCCATAGCTGATGACCATCACCGCGCCGTCTTTGGTGTTCAGCGCCTGAGTCAGACCCGGTGCTTTGGTGTCCGGCGCCACAATCTGACTGGAGTGAGCATGATCCGCGGTGACGATAACCAGGGTGTTTCCGTCCTTACGGGCAAACGCCAGCGCTTTCTGTACGGCTTCATCAAGATCGACCGTCTCGCCAATCTGGCCACACGGGTTAGCGGCATGATCCTGTTTATCAATAGAAGCGCCTTCTACCTGCAGGAAGAAGCCTTTCTCGTTGCCTTTAAGCAGGTCGATAGCTTTTTCTGTCATCTGCGCCAGGGTCGGCACGCTGGCATCGCGTTTTGGATTTGGCGTACAGGTCACCGCCGGCTGGTCAATATTGCCGTGGTAGGTCGCCTTCGGGCCTTCCCAGCGTACCGGCATATTGCCGCCCGCAAACATGCCAATCAGCGGTTTCTGCTGGTTGGCGACGGTCACACCCGCAAGACCTGCCGCGTTGTCTACCCACTGGTAGCCGCGGGCATCCGCCTGCTCGCGCAGCGTTTTACCGTTCCATTCTCCGGCTTTCGCCACTTCACTAAACGTCTTTGCCCCGCCGCCAAGCGTGACGTCAGCTCGGGTATTCAGCAGTTGCTCGGTAATAGAGCCTTTACCGCCATTTTCCAGCGCGTTGGTGGAACACTTTTCACTGGTCGCGCTCGGGCCATAGCATTTACGGCCAGTAACATGAGAAACCAACGCTGCAGGCGTCGCGTCCTGAATTTCAGCAGTGGATACGTTTCCGGTCGCCTTACCGGCTGCCTTCGCCAGCTCAAGGATAGTCACGTGATCTTTCCCGTCGACATCGACACCCAGCGCGCCGTTATAGGTTTTTACTCCGGTGCTCCACGCCGTCGCGGAGGCTGCCGAATCGGTTACGTAATCCGGCTTTTTCGTTTTCTTATCGAGGGAATAATGGGTGTATTGCCCGGTCAGCGGCAAAGCATCAATACCCCGGAAGAAACCGCCGGCTCCTTCGGCATAGTTTCTGGCGGCGGTAATTTCCGAGTCACCCATTCCGTCCCCAATCAGCAGAATAATGTTTTGCGCCGTCTTATTGTTTAAAGAGGCGCGAATCGCTTCTGTTTGATCGCCAGTAATACGGCGGGCACCGCCAGGCTGAGTTAAATCCCCCTGTGCAGCACGATTTTCCAGAGATGAGGTCGTTTCTTGTGATTGTGATGGGGTGCTGACGAACAGCAAAGGCAGCAGGCTGGCGATAATTACGCTCTGTTTCACTTTATTTTCTCCATGTAGTAACTACTGAATATAAATAAAAACAGAGCGAGTATAAAAATGACTTATGACACTAATATGACAAAGAAATTTGATTCAACTACGAGGATGGATAAGCAATTTTTTTAAATATTGACGGAGTAATTCAGTATCCTGGACTGGCACGACAGTCTTTGGGGTGGCATCTTCTAATGCCCCTTCAATACTGGCGACCAGCGCCGTGCGTTCCCCTTGTTCAAGCCTTCTCAGCAACGCAGTCACAACTATTTCCAGCGCTTCTACCTGAGCAACTAACTCTTTCGACTCTTCTTCTTTTTCCGCGAGTTTAACCAATAACTCTGCAATAAGATTTTTCATTTTCTCAGTCCCTGCGGGGTTAAGACATGACGTTAACACTCAGATCCACCTGAGAGCAATATGCCGTGTTAAATATGTGCGTAATAGCAAATAACGGTGATATTAAAACGATTCAGTCTGATAATAATCCCGACAGCGAATCTTTCGCACCACAAAAAAAGAATAATGGAATATTATTCGCTAACGATCCTGCTGTCGGCCCAAAGAAAAATAAGTAGAAATCAATCTTCATATTTCACTCACTAATATAGCCGACGAGCTGAAAAGACTCTCCCCCTAAAATTTAGGTATCACGCGTCTGCTGCCTGGCGTTTTTCCACCTGAAGGCGACCGCAAGCTGCCAGACATTAAGCAGCACAACCAGTGCGGTAGCAGCAAAAACGTAACGAAAACCGACCATTGCGGATACACCCGCCCCCATCAACGGCCCGGCCACATTCCCCAGATACATAAACGACTGGTTATAACCAAAGATACGTCCGGTGACCTGATCACTGCAGTATTTCAACAACAGCGTTTGCACCGCTGGCAGCATTGCACCATCGGCGAAGCCCAGCATAAAACGCAATATGCCCAGCTGCACCGGAGAGGTCACAAAGGACATTGCCAGGAATAACACCACCGCGCAGCACAGCGTCGCCATCAAAATACGTTCGGTGCCAATGCGGTCGCCCAGTTTGCCAAGTTTTGGCGCAGCAAACAGCGCGGAAATCCCCGGCAAGGCGGCGATAAACCCGCTCATAAAAGCGATGTTAAGGCTGTCCGGGGAAAGCTGTTTAATAAACAGCGCCAGGATAGGCCCAATCGAGCCGTTGCAGAGCTGAATCACCAGCGTGGTAATAAACAGGCTTAAAATAAGCCAGGGATAAGGCAGCGTGGCAAACACCTCTTTTCCGGTCAGGCGTTCATCCTTGCTGATTTTAGGCCGTGCGCCCTCTTTAATCAGCAACAGCGTCACCAAAAAGCTGACCATCAACAATCCGGCAGTGGCAAAGAAGACCGGCCTTAACCCCAAATGATCCGCCATAAAACCGCCCAACAGCGGGCCAACAATCACGCCGCTGATTTGCCCGGTAGACAGCGTGCTGATAGCCCAGCCGCTGCGCTCACGCGGAACCTGCGAAGCAATCAGCGCCATGGCATTGGGGATATAGCCTGAGGTTAAGCCCATCACCGCACGCAGCAGGAAGAGCTGCCAGACGTTGGTGGCAAAAGCCTGTAGCAGGATCGCCACCGCCATGCCGAAGGAGGCGCGAAGCAGCATCAGCTTGCGTCCCTTGCGGTCGGCCAGGCTGCCCCACATAGGTGAGACTATCGCCGACACTAAAAAGGTCACGCTGAAGGTCAGTCCTGACCAGAGGGATAACGCTTCGTGGGAGGTGACGCCGAGTTGCTCAACGTAGAGCGGAAGAAAGGGCAAAATCTGGCTGATCGCAAGGCCGGTAAAGAAGCAGCCAAACCAGACAGAAATGAGGTTAACCTTCCAGGACTCCATAGCGCGCTTTTTCAAAGGGGATGCAACCAGAACAGAACGATTTCTGGAAAGCTTATCACACTAATGAATATTGCCGTCAGCGCTCAGGGCCTGCCATTACGATATCGACATGATTGCTTACTAAAGCACATATCCTGCCCCACCGTGCCTGATGATGCAGGAACCACATGAATCCCCGTAATGAGCGTGCTATGTTGTCCGCCTTCGTAAAGTTTATGGGTGGATTAAGGCATGGCAAAACTGCGGGTTGGTATCGTGTTTGGTGGAAAATCGGCAGAACACGAGGTGTCGCTGCAGTCGGCAAAAAATATCGTCGACGCCATTGATAAGTCGAAATTTGATGTAGTGCTGCTGGGTATTGATAAACAGGGCCAGTGGCATATCAACGATGCGTCCAGCTACCTGCTGAACGCCAATAATCCGGCGCTTATCGCCCTGAATCGCTCCGAGAAAAACGTCGCGCTGATTCCGGGTCAGACTGAACACCAGCTGATTGAAACCAGCACCGCGGAACAGCTCTCCCAGATAGACGTGATTTTCCCTATCGTGCACGGCACCTTAGGTGAGGATGGCTCCCTGCAAGGTATGCTGCGCGTGGCCAACCTGCCGTTCGTCGGTTCAGGCGTACTGGGTTCCGCGGTCAGCATGGATAAAGACGTCGCCAAGCGCCTGCTGCGCGACGCGGGTCTGAACGTGGCGCCATTCATTACGCTCACGCGCGCAAACCGTGCAAAAATCAGCTTCGCCGACGTGGAAAAACAGCTCGGTCTGCCGCTGTTTGTTAAGCCAGCCAACCAGGGCTCCTCCGTCGGCGTCAGCAAAGCCAACAACGAAGAGCAGTACCACGCCGCGGTAGCGTTAGCCTTTGAGTTTGATCATAAAGTCGTGGTGGAAACCGGTATTAAAGGGCGTGAAATCGAGTGTGCCGTACTGGGGAATGACTACCCACAGGCCAGCACCTGCGGTGAGATTGTGGTCAATAGCGAGTTCTATTCCTACGACACCAAATACATTGATGAGCAGGCTGCACAGGTGGTCGTTCCGGCAGCGCTTGAGGCTGACATTAATGACAAGATACGCAAAATTGCCGTTCGCGCTTACCAGGCGCTGGAGTGCAGCGGCATGGCCCGTGTCGACGTATTCCTGACGGAAAACAACGACGTGATCATCAACGAGATCAACACGCTGCCGGGCTTTACCAATATCAGCATGTATCCAAAACTGTGGCAGGCCAGCGGGCTTGGTTACCAGGAGCTTATTACCCGCCTGATTGAGCTTGCCCTGGAACGCCACCAGCAGGATTGCGCGCTAAAAAGCTCAATCACCGCGTAGCGCTTAAGGCTCCGCCGTTTCCGGCTCTTCGCGGGGGCGGCGGATAATAAAGCCTGCAAGCCAAAAGCCAATGACCCACGTCACCAGCCCCACCGCATAATTTTGCCACCCCTGGGTTTCCAGCCCCATCAGGCCAACCACGCCGTTAAGAATAAAAATCAGCCCTATCGCCACCGCATAGTAATGCCAGTCACGACGCATCTTCAGGGTTAACATAGCCGCCTCACGTAATCAGAAATAAACCTGCCGGCATTGTCGCACATCAGCGGCAGGGAAACGCGCTGTTGCCGCAGGCTCAGCTAGCATAATGTTAATAAAATTTCCGTTAAGTTACAAAAATGTGAAGTTAAGCAAAAAACGCAAAACCAGGAGGATTCTGCCCCACAAATTACCAGCAATCTGATATTGACAACGCTTATGACCTGCCAAAATCCGCGCTATGGGGAGTCACACGTTTGATTCGCATTGCGATTATACGGGAGGTTATGATGGCGGATATTACTTTGTCGAAAGCTGTTATTCCGGCGACGCGGGTGATAACAACAAAAACAGAAGGGTCTGTGCCGGGCAACATTGCTTATGCGCTGTTCGTGCTGTTTTGTTTTTGGGTGGCCACCCAAATGCTAAACCTCATCGTTCAGGCTCCCGGCGTGCTGGAATACCTTGCTCAAAGCAACGACGCCAGCCGCCCGCGCATAGAGATGGGGCTGGCGGTTAGCACCGTGTTTGGGCTTATCCCTTTCCTGCTGGGCGCGCTAACAATGGGTATCGTCGCCCTGACGCTACGCTTGCGCCACCGCCGTCACTCCGCCTGGTTTTACTGAACCCAAAGGCGGCAGTCTTCAGACTCCCGCCCGCTACGGCCTAACGCTGCATACAGCTCGCCCGTCTATCGTCTACCCGTTTAGCAAACCAGGCCGTGGTCAAATTGCGGGTAATTTTCGGGCTTTCAAGCGTAATGCCGGGCAGCACCTCTTTAGGCAACGGCTGACCTGCCTTTTTCTCCGCTAGCGCAAAGACCTGCTTGTAGAGGGTCGTTTTCTCAAACCCAATGCTGTCGCCTTTTTGCAGCGCCCGACGAATTTCGCTGTCGCTCATATCCAGCTGCTTTGACAGCTTGCGCACCGCCATCTCGGTACTGCTCGGCTTGTCGCTGGTATAGAGGATCAGATCGCCATCCAGCGCCAGCTTCGTGCCCGTCGCGCGGCTGACCGCGCTCTGGAAGGCGGCGTTTCGGCTGGCGTACCAGCCGGCGTTATAGTCAGCAAAGCGATAAAGCGGTTTGGTGTAGTTGGCCGGATAATTCAGCAAGTGATAAGTGCCAAACCACAGCCCACCTCTGCGGGTAAACACTTCCTGGCGAACCGTTCCGTCCATTTTCCACGGGTAGCCGTCGGTGTGCTTCTCGGCAAAGGCGACGCTAACCTGCATAGTGCCGCCGGTTCGCACCGGGTTAAAGCTGCCAAACAGCTTCTGCCCCATCGGCACCATCGTCAAAAAATCATCAAAAATGGCGCTGAGCTGCCCTTCGGTTTTGACGTTATCCAGCCTTTCGCTGTAGCTCTTGCCGTTAGGGGAATTAATGCGCAGCGCGGTATGCACCAGCAGCGGTGGAATGTGCATTTTCTCGGCGCGGCGGTCTATCTCTTTCCCGGCGATTTTATTCAACCCCGGCACCGCCGGGTCAGCCTGCAGATTGGACTCCTGTAACGCCACGGCCAGTACGGAACAGATGTTCTCTTCGTTCGGCTCAAGGTTTTGGCTTTTTAAGGTCGTCAGCAGGTCTTTTGCCAGGCCCGCCCTATCCTTTACCCCTTCCGGGATTTTCCGCCGGGCAACGGTTTCGATATCTATTGGCTTAGCTGCCGCGGTCGTAGTAGAGGCCGGCGTGCTGCCTTTGGTTGTACACCCAGTCAATACCAACAAGGCTCCCAGAGAGAGCGCCATCAATCCATGCTGCCTGTTCAATAAGTCATCCTCATGACGTTTCGTTGTGATTATTTTTCAGGGCCAGACGAACCCAGGCCTTCACGGCCCCCTGAGTTTCATCGCGACGGCTTAACAATAGCAATTCAGCCGTCAGTCGCCGATCGGAAATTGGCTGATAAACCAGGTGCGGGATAGCCATGTGGGTAAAAGAATGCGGCAGCAGCGCAATGCCAAAACCGGAGGCCACCATTGCCAGCGCGCCAAGCGTGCTGGATGCCTGATACAGCGGAGCGGGCGCTTCACCACCCCACAGTTCCCGAACCTGCTCCAGGGCTTCGTCGCCCTCGCCGGCGGCGAACTGAATATGAGGAACCTGCGCCAGCATCTCAAGTGTGATCCGCTTTTCGGCCGCCAGCGGGCTGCCTTCGGCCACCGCAACCATCATCGGCCATTCCGCAATTTTTACCGCCTCAATATCTTCGGCAAGCTCGCCCATCAGCGGCGTGTAAGCCACGTCGATTATCCGCTGCCTGAGCGCCTCACCCAGCGCGCGCGGGGACATTTCCTGAAGCTGAAGCTCCACCTTCGGCAGAAGCTGGTGAAAAGCGCGAACGTCATTCATTAAGCACCCGGAAATCACTGCGTTGCCGGCAAAGCCAATCCTCACCACGCCGGTTTCCCCACGTAGCGCCCTCTGAACGATATTTTTACCGTGCTCGGCCTGTTCAAGCGTTCGCCTCGCTTCAGGCAGCAGCAATCTTCCTGCTTCCGTTAGTTCGACCTTACGGCTGGTACGCGTAAACAGCGGCCCACCCACTTCGTCTTCCAGCGTACGAATCTGCATACTTAGCGCGGGCTGGACAATGTGCAGCAGCGCTGCGGCCTGCCCAAAATGACCGGTTTCGGCCAGCGTGACGAAGTAGCGAAGGTGTCTCAATTCCATGCACGCACCATCAATATTAATGATTAAACCATCATATCAATATATTTCATTTATCAATAACGCGCTGCAACAATGGCTCTTCATCTTCGCAGGAGACGTATATGAACAGTGACTATTTGCGGGACCGCCTCGCCATCAACGACTTAATCAACGGCTGGATGCACCGGGATCTTGCCCAGTGGGACAAGCTATCTGTTCTCTTCCACCCGGAAGGCACTATCGAAGTTACCTGGTTTGAGGGCCTTGCCAGCGAATTTATCAAAGGCTCTATGCGGATGGGCAAGTCCGACATCAGTACCAAACACCTGATTGGCACGCCGGTGGTCAGCTTCAATAGCGCGCAAGACAAGGCGATTTCTGAAACCAACGCCATGATTATTGGCCAAAACCACAGGCTGGAAATAGGCGCCACCTGCCATAACCGTTTTTATGACATGCTGGAAAAACGCCAGGGCATCTGGCGAATCCTGCGCCGCCAGGTGGTTTACGATTTTGGCTCGTTCGACTTCCCGTTTGGCCCTGTGAACATAGATAAAGAGGCGACAAAACGCTACCCGGCAGCCTACGCGCCCCTCGCCTATTTGCTGGAAAAATCAGGCTTTCCTGTACAGCGCGTGTTTGCAACTCAGGGCTCAGACCTCGAAATAGCGATGAAAAAAGAGGCCCAATCCTGGCTGGCCGACTGACAAAACGTGCTCTCATCCTGACATAACGTTGACAATTAGATGCCTGGTCAGTAATTTCATTTGTAACTACTGACCAGGCAAATACCATGAGTAAGACTACGGGTACTCCCTCTTCTAAACTGCACCTTGGCCTGCTGATTCACCTGTCGAACCAGTTCAAAGACCAGCTCATTACCCAGTACTTTTCGCCGATGGGCATTACCGGTGCGCAATTTAAAGTATTGATAAGTATCTATAAGGGCTTTAACAGCCCGGTAGAAGTCAGCAAAAACCTGGTGATGGATACCGGCGCCATGAGCCGCATGCTTGAACGAATGGTGAAGCGAGATCTGATCGTGCGAAACGTGAATCCCGAAGATAAACGCCAGGTGATTCTGGCGCTGACTGAGAAAGGGCAACAGCTATGCGAGAGCTTCCAGAATGAAGCCCTTGCATCGATCATCGGCACGCTCACCGAGCGCCTGACGCCCGAAGAATCAAAGCAGCTTAACGAACTGCTTATCAAAATGCTGCCGGACGAGATAACCGAGCGCCACCTTTAAGTTTCTGACTAAGGCCACATTAAAAATGCAAACCGCTACCGAGCAGGTTGAACGCGCGCCGAACAAGCGCAAGCGTAACTTCGCCGTCCTTCTTATCGTTCTGCTGCTTATCGCCGCAGGCTGCCTGGCATGGTACATGCTTTACGCACGTTATTACGAAACAACCGACGACGCCTATGTCAACGGCAACCAGGTCACGCTAACCCCACAAATCGGCGGTACCGTAACGCAGGTCAGCGTCGATGAAGGCGACTATGTCGAAAAAGGCCAGCCGCTGGTGCAGCTTGACCCAAGCGATACCGAAATTGCGCTTCAGCAGGCGGAAGCCAACCTTGCAAACACCGTACGCCAGGTACGCGGGCTTTATAGCACCGCGGATAACTACCGGGCCCAGGTTGCCGCGAAGCAGGTTGCGCTGCAAACCGCGCAAAGCGACTACGCTCGTCGCCAGAAAATCTTTGCCACCGGCGCCATTGCCGCTGAAGACTTGTCCCACTACCGCGATGCGGTCACCAGCGCGCAGAGCGACCTCGCCGCCGCCCAGCAGGCATTGCGCACTAACCTCGCGATGGTCGATGACACGGTTATCGACAGCCATCCGGAAATTAAAAGTGCCGTTGCCACCGTGCGCCAGCGTTTCCTCGACAATGCGCGCAGCACCATCGTCGCGCCGGTGAGTGGATTTGTCGCTAAGCGTGCCGTTCAGCTGGGAATGCGCGTCGACTCCGGCACCACGCTGCTGGCGATTGTGCCGCTGGACCAGGTATGGGTCGATGCCAACTTTAAAGAGAGCCAGATGCAGGATATGCGTCTCGGGCAGAAGGTTACACTGACCGCCGATTTATACGGCGACGACGTGGAGTACCAGGGCACCATTGAAAGCCTCGGCATCGGGACCGGCAGCGCCTTCTCGCTGTTACCGGCCCAGAACGCCAGCGGCAACTGGATCAAAATCGTTCAGCGCCTGCCGGTACGTATCACGCTTGACCCGCATGATATGCAGAAGCACCCGCTTCGTGTTGGGCTGTCGATGTTCGCTCGCGTGGATATTCGCAATGCTGACGGTCACCTGCTGCCGCAAAAAACCGTCACCACACCGCGGTTTACTACCGACGTTTACCAGAATGCACTGGATGAAGCCGACAAGCTGGTCACGAAAATCCTTCATGACAACAGCCAGTCGGTAGCGTCAGGCACCCGCTAAGAGAGACGTTATGCAAGATAAGGCGGCGTTTACGCCTCCCAGCCTGCTGCTGGCGACTATCGCGCTGTCGCTGGCCACCTTTATGCAGGTGCTGGACTCCACCATCGCTAACGTGGCGCTGCCGACGATTGCCGGTAACCTCGGCGTCAGCGCCGATCAGGGCACCTGGGTTATCACTTCGTTCGCAGTGTGTAACGCCATTGCCCTGCCGCTGACCGGCTGGTTTACCCGCAGGTTTGGACAGCTCAAGCTGTTCGTCGGCTCGGTGGCGCTGTTCACCCTCACCTCGTTCTTGTGCGGCTTTGCCCACAGCATGACCGAGCTGATTATCTTCCGCGCGCTGCAGGGCTTTTTCGCCGGGCCGATGTTCCCGATGTGCCAGACGTTGCTGCTGATTATCTTCCCATCCAGCAAGCGAAGTATGGCGCTGGCGCTGCTGTCGATGGTAACGGTTGTCGCGCCGATTGTCGGGCCAATTACCGGCGGCTGGATCACCGATAACTATTCGTGGCCGTGGATCTTCTACATCAACGTGCCGATCGGGATCTTTGCTGCCATCGTGGTATGGACGCAGCTGCGCGAACGTGAAGAGACAACGACCATCGCCCCTATCGACTACATCGGCATCGCGCTGCTGGTGCTTGGCGTCGGGCTGCTTCAGGTGGTGCTGGATAAGGGGAACGACCTCGACTGGTTCTCCTCGCCGGAGATAATCACCATGTCGGTGATTTCAGCCGTTGCGCTGGTATCGTTTGTTATCTGGGAGTTGGGGGAGCGCCATCCGATAGTGAACCTGCGCCTGTTCGCCGACCGTAACTTTGCCATCGGTACGCTGTCGCTGACGCTGGGGTATGCGGCGTTCTTCGCCATCAACATTATTCTGCCGCAGTGGTTGCAAACCCAGATGGGCTATACCGCTATTTGGGCCGGTCTTGCCGCCGCGCCGATGGGTGTACTGCCGCTGCTGCTGACGCCGATTGTCGGGCGCTACGCCAACAGAGTAGACATGCGCCTGCTGGCTACGCTGTCGTTCCTGACGATGGGCGCTTCGTGCCTGCTGCGCGCGCAGTTTAATACCAATGTGGATTTCCGCACTATCGCCGAAGTCCAGCTGTTTATGGGGATTGGCGTGGCGTTCTTCTTTATGCCGATAACCACCATTGTGCTGTCGAATCTGAACGGTGTTGAGGTGGCAGAAGGTTCCGGCCTGGCAACCTTCTTCCGCGTGCTGGGCGGGTCATTTGCTTCTTCGCTGACCACCTGGATTTGGTCACGTCGCGAGGTTTACCACCACGCTAACCTGACGGAGAGCGTGTCGGCTTATAGTCCTTCAGCGGTGGACTATCTGCATAAGATGGGCGGCGCTACGCAGCAGCACCTCGCGGTAGTGGATAAAACCATTGAGCAACAGGCCTATATGATGTCGACCATCGACTACTTCTGGCTGCTGGGCTGGGGCTTTATGGCGCTGATTGTAGTGATTTGGTTTGCCCGACCGCCGTTTACCCGCTCCGGAGCACCGTCAGCACCTTCCGCGGGGCACTAATCCGACGGCTTAGCAAAAAGGGATGGCATTGCGCCATCCCTATGCGGTTGCTGACGAAGAGGGAAAAAGCGTGGTTTTTCCCTCTTCGTGGTTATCAGCCGAAAATCAATGAATTGATTTTCCTAATTTTTTAACAAGCTGTCTGGTATTTCTTCTATCCCCAGAGTTTGTCACCCGCCTGAAAGGGATGGCATTGCGCCATCCCTTTTCTTTTTGCCTTAGACGGCTTCTTCGGTGCCCGGCACCGGCACATCCTGCAGCGTTCGCTCGAAGCTGCGCAGACGTTTGTAGATAGACATCAATTCAACCAGCGTGGTCCAGGAACTGATTAGATACTGGAACGAGCCGCGTACCTGGCCAAAGGCGTTGGTTATCTGCTGCATCAGGCCCAGGGTAATCGCACCTGCGGCGATCGAAGGGAACAGCAGGAACAGGCCAAACACATTGTCTATCTGGAGGTAAAGAATGCGCACGATATTGAAATAGGTGTAGTGGAAATAGAGGCGGAAGTAGTTATGTCGAACGTCGCCAAACAGCGCTTTTACCGTTGGCGGAGTAGCGCGACTGGCGTCGTCTTCCCCGTAAACCAGCTCTTTACGGTAGGCGGCCTCCACTTTCTGGTTATTAAACTGCAGCCCCGGCAGCTTTATCCCGACCGCCGCCAGCAGGCCGGTTCCCATCAGCGACCAGATAATCGCCGCAATCACCAGGCCATAAGGCACCGCGCCAACAATCGGCAATTCCTTAACGTGCGGTGACAGCGCCACCAGAATAGGCAGGAAAGCAATCAGCGTCATTACCGACTGCAGCAGGCTCACGCCCATATCCTCAAGCGTCGAGGCAAAGCGCATGGTGTCTTCCTGCACACGCTGGGCCGCCCCTTCGATATGGCGCAGCTTCTGCCAGTTTTCCATGTAGTAGTCGTTCATCGCGGTACGCCAGCGGAATACGTAGTGGCTAATAAAGAAGCTATTCAGCACGCCGACGGTGACATAAATCAGCGCAATCCCAAGGAACACGCCGGTTTCGCTATAGAAGCGTTGCAATGGGACTTTATTCGGGGAGGCTAACGCGGTTTGTATAAGGTCAAAGAACGGGGCATACCAGGCGTTAATCGCCACGCCCAGCTCAACCATAAACCAGGTCACAAAGACGATCAGCGACGAGCCAAGAATCGACCAGCGCTGCCACGGATGCGGGCTTATCAACGCCCACACCCCGGCAAACACGCCAACACAAACGGCATAAAAAGCATAGAAAACAAAGGCTTTAAGAGTCCAAAAACGGGCTGCACTAATGGGTACTTGCTGGCTGGCTCCCACTAGATTTTCTAGCCACAGGCCGCCGCCGAACTGCCAGAATATGACTGCGAGTAGTCCCCATATTGCCGCCGAAATAAAAAACAGCTTCGGCGACGGGAAGAAAGATTTAAACATTACAGCACTCCTGATACGACTTTTTGTTGTTATATCTGCCGGTTATAGCGAACGTTCTACGATAATGCTTGCAGAATGTTGTATCAAGGAGTGAGAGGGGCTTACAGAATTTATCGCCAGCCGTCGAGAATGGACGCGGTCGTTTTCACTTCCAGGGTGTTGCCCGGAATCGACAGGTTGGCCCAAACCTCATTGTGCTGTTGAATAAGCGCCTCAGCGCTCACCGACGAGCGGTCAGCCGTGGTGTGGGCATCGCTGGCAACCGTAATGGCATAGCCCCGGCTTACGCCATTTTTGACGGTGGTATCCACGCAGTAATCCGTGGCGCAGCCGCACACTACCAGCGCATTGATTTCATTTTTTTTTAACAAAGGATCCAGCGTCGTACGGTAGAAAGCATCGCAGGCCGTTTTGGTCACATACAGCGCCCCTGCCGGACGATGCAGTTCGGGAATAATGTCGAACGCTTCGCTGCCTGGCTGCAGTTCCGCTTCGTTGTGCTGGATAAAAATCACTTTTTCCGCCGCATCAATAAGTTGATTAATTCTGGCGGCGGTTTGCTCGCGAGCACGGCGGGGGGACGCTAAAACGCCGTTTTGCATATCAATAACCATGACAACGCGGGCTGCAGGCATGCTGACTCTCCTTATATAAGAAAGAAAAAGCGTAGCACGCCTGCCTGAGGATTAAATCGTGTAAAGACCGGCATGGCCGAACGGCCGGGTCTTAAAACGGCGATGCAGCCACAGATACTGCTCCGGCGCGCGCATGATTTCATGCTCAATTTTACGGTTCACATAGGCTGCGGCAGCCTGTTCATCTTCGGCCGGGTAATCACAAAACTCGGGCTCAATAACCAGTTGATATCCGGAGCCAGCGGGCTTGCGGATCAAAACCGTCGTCAGAATGGCGGGTTTTGCCAGGCGAGCAATGGTAAAGGTGCCGTTGGTTGTCGCGGCCTCTTGAACGGCAAAGAATGGCGCAAAGGAGCTGCCTTTCGGGCCGTAGTCCTGGTCAGGCGCAAACCATACCGCTTCGCCTGACTTCAGCGCTTTCACCATCCCTTTCAGGTTACGGCGATCCAGCATCGCTTTATTTGAGCGCGAGCGCCCGCGGGTCTGCACGTACTCCATCGCTTTATTATTGTGCGGGCGGTACATCGCCATCATTGGGCGACACAGCCCCATCACGCGCCCGCCCAGCTCAAGCGACATAAAATGCACGCCAATGACCATCACCCCTTTGCCTTTGTCGCAGGCGGCGGTGATGTGTTCAAGACCACGCACTTCAAACCATTTACGCACCCTGGCGTCTGACCAGAACCAGGCCATGCCGGTTTCAATCAGGCCCATACCGAGTGAACCAAAGTTTTTACTGACGATGATTTCGACCTGCTCTTCGCTGTAGTGCGGGAAACAAAGGTGCAGGTTCTGGCGAGCGATGGTGACGCGGCGCTTAAGAAAACGCATGGAAAAACGCCCAATGAGATCGCCCATCTTCATCAATACCGGATAGGGAAGCTGAACCCACAGCCACAGCACAGCCAGCCCAAACCAGGTCAGCCAATAGCGAGGATGTAAAAGGCATTTATAAAACAACGGTTTTTTTGACATGTTTACTTCTTTTCTTTATGCGAGGGGGAGGTTGTGTATCGCATAAAGAACTCAATCAGTAGCGGTACGCCTGGGGCTAGTACTAAGATGCCGGGGATGGAAAATAGTTTCAGTGAAGCACTAAATTACCCGTAGGATAATACGCACTTTTTGTCAAAGCAGCGTAAGGAAATTGTCAGTTTTTTTATCCTTTCAGAGCTTTCATTGCGGCCCGTAAGTTTTACACCCAAGACCGATGAATAAATACACAAAATGTGTATCATTAAGCGTCAGATGACAAACTTTTGTACCGCCACCCGGTGATGTAACGCACGGTTACGCTTTTCATTAACGAATCGCGTAATTGACGCTTTGCATAAGCGCGCAGACTAGTATAAATACCTGCTATACCGCTTTATTTTTTGAACTGGATTTTTGCGTTGAAAACTCGTCTCCCTCGTCTTCTTATGCTGGCTGCAGCCCTGCTGCCGGTACTTAGTTTTGCACAACCGTCACCGGCACCAGAATTTGCCTCTGACGTTGTCGATCGCTATGCCAACCATATTTATTACGGCAGCGGTGCGACCGGCATGGCTATTGTGGTGATTGATGGCAATCAGCGAGTGTTTCGCAGCTTCGGCGATACCCGACCGGGGAATAACGTTCGTCCACAGCTGGATTCTGTTATCCGCATCGCCTCACTGACCAAGCTAATGACCAGCGAAATGTTGGTAAAAATGCTCGACCAGGGAAAAGTTCAGCTCAACGATCCGCTCAGCAAATATGCGCCGCCAGGCGCGCGCGTGCCGACCTTTAACGGCCAGCCAATTACGCTGATTAATCTGGCAACCCACACCAGTTCTCTGCCACGTGAACAGCCCGGCGGGGCGGCACACCGCACGGTATTTACCTGGCCGACTCGCGATCAACGCTGGAACTGGCTCTCACAGGCCACGCTGAAAGCCGCACCGGGTACCGTTGCCGCCTATTCGAACCTTGCATTTGACCTGCTGGCCGACGCGCTGTCACGCGCAAGCGGCAGGCCGTACGCCGACCTGTTCGATGAGCAGATTGCCCGCCCGCTGGGCATGAAAGACACCACCTTCACCCCCTCGCCCGATCAATGCAAGCGCCTGATGATCGCTGAAAAAGGAGCCAGTCCTTGCGACAACACGCTGGCGGCGGTTGGCAGCGGCGGCGTCTATTCCACGCCGGGCGATATGATGCGCTGGATGCAGCAATTCCTCTCTTCCGACTTCCATCGCCGCAATAACCAGGCAGACAGGATGCAAACCCTGATTTATCAGCGCAGCCAGCTGCATAAGGTCATTGGGATGGACGTGCCGGGGAAAGCCGATGCGCTGGGCATGGGCTGGGTATGGCTGTCACCAAAAGACGGCCGTCCGGGTATTATTCAGAAGACCGGCGGCGGCGGCGGCTTCATCACCTATATGGCGATGGTGCCGCAAAATAACGTCGGTGTTTTTGTCGTGGTCACCCGCTCACCGCTGACCCGCTTCGTCAATATGAGCGACGGTGTGAATGATTTAGTCACCGAGTTAAGCGGCAATGCAACGCCGGTAATACCGGCTTCATAAGGCTTGCTCGCGGCGTGGAGTATTAGCTCACCGCCGCGCCGTTTTTACGCCGCTTTTTGTCGACGTACATGAGGGTATCCGCCTCACGCAGCGCATCATCTGGCGTTGTGGTGGCCGGGTTAATGGCGATAGCGCCAATACTTGGCCCGGCATAGTCAATGACGCAGGATTTCAGCTGATATTCCCCGCTAAGCAGCGCTGACAGTCTGACGCGAAAAGCGGCTGCCGCCCGCAGGGCTTCACCATATTCAGCGGGCCCGGCACCCGCGACAATAAACTCATCTCCGCCAACCCGACCCAATACCTCGTCTCCCCTCACGCCCTCTTCAAGCCGTTTACCGATAGCGCAAAGGAAATCGTCCCCGGTTTCATGACCGTGGATGTCGTTTATCTGTTTAAACCCATCCAGGTCGGCAAACGCCACCAGCACATAGCGGGCGTCGTCTTTGGCACGAGCGAATAAGCGAGGAAGCTGTTCGAAGACCGCACGGCGATTAGGTAGCCCGGTGAGGTCATCGGTATAGCTGGCGGTAGTCAGCGCGGTGTTTGCCAGCTGGAGTTTCTTCATCAGCTGCTCATTCTGAATCTGCTGAGCAATCAGCTGTGAGAACAGCTGCAATACCTGTTCACTGTGATCGGTCAGTACACGCTGCTCAGAGCTGGCGGCACACAGCGTACCGTAGAGCGAGCCATCGGCGAGGGTCACCGGTGTACTGACGTAGGTCACGATACCTAGCGCCTTTGCCGCTTCAGAGTCACCCCATACGCTTGCCACATCGCAGGTATAGCGACGGCCTTCGTCCAACGCGCGTTTACACAGCGTGTCTTCCCACGGTACGGAGAGTCCTTCCGGGATATTCATCGCCTTCGTATTGCGGGAAAAAACAATATGCTGCTGGCTGCCCTCAGGGTCAATACGGGTCAGATAGGTGGATTCCATATTGGTCACCAGCTCAAGCATTTCCAGCAACTGTCTGACCAAACCTTCCAGGGTATATTCGGCGTCTAAGGCGGTGGAGATACGCTCAATTAGATTATCAATCATCACACTGAAATACCTTTATCGGTGGTGCAGACTTACGCCCGGAGGGCACTTTTTACCCTATCATAACGGTAACTTCTACCCCCCAAAATATGATATTTCTGCCGGTAATTAAACCTTGCAAAATGTAGCGCTTTAGCGCGAATGCAGCTTACCTCGGGAATCCAAAGAGATAAGCACCACGGAAGAGATAATCAGCAGCGACCCCAGCCAGTCCGGCAGCGTAAAGCTGACGCCCAGCAACAGCACCGACAGCAGCGCGCTGCTTAACGGCTCTGCACAGCTGAGAATACTGGCCTTTGGCCCACCGATTATTTGCGCGCCGGTCAGATAGAGGCTGAAGGTAATGGCCGTGCCCACAACGACGAGGTAGAAGAAGGCCAGCAAGGTACCGCCGGAAGCGGTAAAGCGACCAATCTGGCTGGCATAAAACGGCAGCAGCGCGACACCGCCCAGCAGCATACTCCAGCCCACCACCGGTAACGTGCCATAGCGAGCAATCAGCTTCGAGGGGTAGGTCGTGTAGAACGCAGCGGCAAACGCAGAAGCAATGCCCCAGAATAACGCGCTGCCGGAAATCGTAATCGACGCCGGATTACCGTGAGTTACCAGCACAAACGTCCCGATTAGCGAGGTGCCAATCGCGGCATAGACCAGTTTTCCGGAACGTTTTTTACGCACAAAGGCAAACCAGGCCACGATAAGGGTTGGCGAGAGGAATTGGAGAACCGTTGCGGTTGCGGCGTTGGACTGCTCGATGGTCAGCAGGAAGGTCAGCTGCACCGTTAGCGCACCGCAAAGGGTAAAAATCAGCAGAGAAATCAGGTCATCACGCTGCCTAAACACGGCAAAGATCTTATCCCCGTGCATGAACGATAGCATCAGCAGGATCAGGCCGGAAAACAGCAGCCGCAGCATGGTTAGCGACGCCGAGGAAATATGGCTCTGCTCCATAATGTATTGCGCGCACACCCCGGAGCTTCCCCACAGTACCGCCGCAAACAGCACATACAGCATTCCTTTCCGACTAACGCTCATTACCCAACCCTTTTAAACAACCGCTTTATTTAGGTCAGCATGATAACGCAAATCCTCAAGGATAAGATGCCAGACATCGCTATCGACGGCGTCCGGCATAGCAAAATTAACTGCCGTAAACGTTGATCGCGCTGGTTAAACGCCGCGCACGGTGATTAATATTTTCGACAACCGCGCCTGCCTGTATCACCATATCAGCATTGTTCTGCGTCATGGTGCTAATCCGCTCCACCGAATGGTTAATCAGCCCGAGCGCGCTGGTTTGCTCGCGGGTCGCATCGCCAATCTCTCTTATCAGCCCTGCCATCCTGACTATCTCTTCCGCCATTTCACTGATGTGCTTTTCCGCGCTTTTCACTTCGGCAACGCCCGAGCTGACGCTGGCTGCGTTACGATCGATCAGCGTTTTGATTTCTTTCGCCGCCGAGGCGGAATGCTGCGCAAGGTTACGGACTTCAGCGGCCACCACCGCAAAACCCCGCCCGGAAACGCCCGCTCTCGCCGCCTCCACCGCCGCATTAAGCGCGAGGATATTGGTCTGGAAAGCAATTTTGTCGATAACGCTGATGATCTCGACGATATGCTCGCTGGCCTCTGCCATCGACTCCATCATCGTCAGTGTGCGTTTCATCATTTGCTCGCCTTCAAGCGCGTTCTGACTTGCCCTGTCTGCCATCTGCGATGTTTGCGCGGCGGAGTCCGCCGTTTGTTCGACCGCGCCGGAGATCTCCTCAATGGCCGCCGCCGTCTGCTGCAACTGGGCGTAGGTTTCATCGGTGCGTTCGCTCATCGCCCTGCTGCTGCTTGCCAGCTGCTGGCTAATCCCGCCAATACCGCTAACCTGCCCGCCAACATCATCCACCAACGAGCGTAGATTCAGCCCAGACTGATTCACCAGTCGCATCATCAGGCCAATCTCATCCACCCGGTTAAACTGAATCAGCCCGGTCCTTTGCCCGGAAACGATCTTTTGCATTTGCCGGACGATGGTTTTTACCGGCCTGATAATTTGCTGCTGGAGAAAGCTCCCCATCGCGGCAAGCAGCAAAACGGTCAGCGCCGCCTGCCAGCCACTGTTCAAATGCGCCAGCGGCATCACGCCAACGGCCAGCGCTAACACGACCAGCGCCCCGAAGAGCCGTTGAGACAATGAAAGGCGCTGAAAGAGCGACAGCACGCTTTTCCAGCCGCGACGGATAACCAGCCCTTTAAAGAAGCGCAGATGCCCGGCACGTTTCTCTCTGACGGCGCGATATAGCGCTTCGCTTGCCGTCACTTCCTCTCGCTCCGGCACCGTCCGTACCGAAATATACCCGGTCAGTTCACCGCCGTGGTAAACCGGGGTCACGTTCGCGCGGACCCAGTAAAAATCACCATTTTTCCGGCGATTTTTAACCATCCCCGTCCAGCTGTCTCCCTGCTGTAAAGTGGCCCACATATCGGCAAACGCCTCGGGCGGCATGTCGGGATGGCGAATAAGATTATGCGCCTCGCCCATTAACTCTTGTTCGGTAAAACCACAGGCTTTAATAAAAGCAGAATTGGCGTAAGTAATATGGCTGTGAATATCGGTGGTCGACATCAAAGCCTCTCCGTCCCTGAGAAGATGCTCCTGCTGCGTAACAGGGTTGTTAACTCTCATATAAATCCCAAGCTGTAAAAGAGAAGAGTGCCAGCGAACGTGGCAAAAGGTATGCGATGTTTTTATTTATTGGCGCGATGCGCTGCAGTGTGCGGCGATATATTCTGCCGAATTATCGAAAGAAGAAAGGACTATTTTATAAAGGCAATAATGAGTAGCAACTTGTCATTAACTTAACAATTATTTGTAAAAGCGCTGTAGTTTATTTTGTTATGGCAGAAAGATTCTATTTCCCAAAGGCAAATTAAGCGGTATTTAAAAATTTAAGATAAATAACGCCAACCCTATTAAAAACAGTTGGCGTTATTTTTGGACTTTAGCTGGCCTTGCGACGCAGCAGCTTAAAGGCGACAAACAGGAACACTATCCAGGCCGGCAGCAGCATCGCAGACAGACGCATGCCGTCGATGGTGCACATCAGCCCCAGCACCATCATCATAAAGGCAATACACAGATAGTTGCCAAACGGGTAAAGCAGCGCCTTGAAGCTGGTTTCATGCCCCTGGCTGCGCATTGCCCGACGGAACTTAATGTGCGCCAGCGAGATCATGATCCAGTTCAGCAGCAGCGTCGCCACCACCAGCGCCATCAGCAGGCCAAAGGCCTCATGCGGCAGCAGGTAGTTTAAAACCACAACCAGCGAAGTAATGGCGCCGGACAGCAGCAGTGAATTCACCGGCACCCCGCCACGGCTGACCTTCGCCAGGAACTTTGGCGCATTGCGCTGCACCGACAGCCCGAACAGCATGCGGCTGTTGGAATACACGCCGCTGTTATAGACCGACAGCGAAGCCACCAGAATCACAAAGTTGAGCGCAGAAGCGACGACGTTGCTGTTCAGCTCGTGGAAAATCATCACGAACGGGCTGCTGTCGGACTTAATTTCCAGCCACGGGTAGAGCGAAAGCAGCACCACCAGCGAGCCGATATAAAACAGCAGAATACGGTAAACCACCTGGTTAACCGCCTTCGGGATGGTGGTTTGCGGCGAGCGAGCTTCCGCCGCCGTAATGCCGATAAGCTCCAGCCCGCCGAACGAGAACATAATAACTGCCAGCGACAGAATCAGCCCGTGCCAGCCCGTCGCGAGGAAGCCGCCGTGCTGCCAGAGGTTACTGACGCTCGCGCGTTCACCGCCGTGGCCGGAGGCCAGCAGCCAGATACCGAAGCCAATCATGCCGACAATCGCCAGCACCTTAATGAGCGCAAACCAGAACTCCATCTCACCGTACAGGCGCACGTTCACCAGGTTGGCAGCGTTAATCACCACAAAGAACAGCGCAACCCACGTCCAGGTCGGCACGTCCGGGAACCAGTACTGCATATAAATGCCGCCGGCGGTCAGCTCGGCCATGCCGACCAGCACGAACATCACCCAGTAGTTCCAGCCGGACAGGAAGCCGGCAAACGGCCCCCAGTATTTATAAGCAAAATGGGAAAACGAACCAGAAACCGGCTCTTCAACCACCATTTCACCGAGCTGACGCATGATCAGAAACGCAATGATCCCTGCCACGCCGTAGCCCAGCAATACGGCAGGCCCCGCCATTTGGATCGCCGGGCCAATGCCGAGAAAAAGTCCGGTGCCAATAGCGCCGCCAAGCGCAATCAGCTGAATATGGCGGTTCTGCAAGCCACGCTGTAATTGATGGCCATCCTCCGGCCCCGCAGTCTGGCCCTGTGGCTCAGACGCGACTGACGTGTTTTTCACGCCCTGCTCCTTTATGATTTGTCAAAGGGGCACCTTTTAACACCTGGAGCCTGGAGTGGCAAGGAATGGTTACACTTCGAAAATAACCCTACGGGCGTGTTATGCAGGCTGCCGCGCGAGGATCTGCTTCAGCGCAATCCATTCTGCTGCTACGAGCGAAGGAACAAATCGCTATAAGCCATAGCGTTTCGTTGTTAGACAGTGACAATTCCGGCTTTTATCTTTCGTCATGATTTGTAAATTTTACAGCAAATAATCTTGAGGGAATGCTATTGGCCAGGTTACTTGACGCATTAAAAACAAAACCCACGCGCTTTCGCCTGGCATTACAGGCAACCTTGATTAGCAGCGTGGTGGCTTTCTCCGGTGCGGCGACCGCCGATGACATCTTAAAAGAAGGCATCACGCCCGCCACCGACGCGAGCCAGATCCCTGCCACCGCCAAGCTTCGCAAAGACACGGTTGTAGCCGGGATCTCTGAGCCACAGGGGATTTTTAACCCTTACTTCTTCGTTAACGGCTGGGATGAAAACGTCACCAACGTCATTTTCTCGCGCCTGATTGACTGGGACAGCCACGGTAATCTGGTACCGGGCCTCGCCGAAAGCTGGAAGGTCAGCCCGGACGGCAAGGTCTACACAATCAAGCTGCGCCCTAACCTGACTTTTAGCGACGGCTCTCCACTGACAGCCGAAGACGTCGCCTTCACGCTCACCGTGCTGTATGACCCGAAATATGACGGCGATACCGACATTACGCTGGCCAACATTGCAGGTGGTGCAGATTACAAAGCCGGTAAAGCCGACAGCGTCAGTGGCCTGAAGGTTATTGACCCGCTTACGCTGCAGGTCACCACCACCCAACCGGGCGCAACCACACTTGGCAAGATTGGCGGCCCGGTGCTGTCGAAAGCTTACTACGGTAAAGGCTACCAGCGCGGCAACCTGGATTATCTGCGCACCCTGCACGGCAAACCTCTGGGCAACGGCCCGTATGTTTACGATAAGTACATTCCGGGCCAGGAAATTCGCTTCCACGCTAACACCCATTTCTACCGCGGTACGTCGCCAACGCCGCGCTTTATCTACCGCGTGACTAACCCGTCCACCAACTTCCAGCTGTTCCAGACCGGCGAGACGGATTACGACGCCTTTACCTCACGCCCTGACGATATCGAGCAGCTGAAACTGCTGGGCTTCGCTAATATCAACCTGTATGGATCCAGCGACTACAGCAAGGTTGAATTCAACGTTCACCGCCCGGCGCTGCAGGACGTAAAAGTCCGCCAGGCGCTGATCTACGGCCTGGATCGCCAGAAGCTGATCGACGTGGTTTACCAGGGCTACGGCACGGTCGCCAACGAACCGATCTCGCCGATCTCCTGGGCTTATAACGCGGAAGGCGTAAACCCGTATAAATACGATCAGGCACAGGCGAAAAAGCTGCTGGATGAAGCAGGCTGGAAGCCAGGCCCGGACGGCATCCGCGTGAAGGACGGCAAGCGTCTGGAGCTGACGCTGCTGGTCAGCAAAAAAGTGCTGAACGACGCGCTGATCCCTATCGCCAAAGAGAACTGGCAGCAAATCGGCGTGCTGCTGAAGCCACAGGTCGTCGACTTCAACGCCCTGATGGCGCAGCGCAAAGCGGGCAACTACGATCTGGCTTCCTTCAGCACCAGCACGCTGAACGATCCGCACGACGGCGTATGGGATTACTACAGCACCGAAGCCAAAGAGTCCGGCTATAACAATCCGCAGGTGGATAAGCTGATAAACGAAGGCAACGCCACGCTCGACGAAGAGAAACGTAAGGCTATCTATCACGAGCTGTATAAGGTGCTGGCCGCAGATCCACCGGCGATTCTGCTCGGCAACCGCAAGATCCTGTCCGCCAGCAGCGCCCGCGTCACCGGCTTTAAGCCTGATATTTACAACGGCCTGACCGGCAGCTTGCCGGATGTGAAAATCGTTAAGTAACGCAGTAAACCTCGCCGCCGCCCTTTTTCGGGGCAGCGGCAGTGAGAACGTAATGAAAAACTTTATCCTGCGCCGCTTGCTGCAAACCCTGCCGATGCTGCTGCTTGCCTCATTGATCATCTTTATGCTGTTCGCGAAAACGCCCGGCGACTTTATCGACGGTAACATTACGCTGACCGCCGCCCGCGCCGCCGAACTGAAAGCGATTTACGGCCTCGACCAGCCGCTGCTGACCCGCTATCTCCACTGGCTTGGGCAGCTCATGACCGGTGACTTAGGCTTCTCCCTGCAGTATCAGATCCCGGTCAGCCAGCTGCTGAACCAGTACATCTGGAACTCTTTCCTGCTGGCCGCCATCGCGCTGGTGTTCTACTGGGGCATTGGCCTTACGGTAGGCATTGTCTCGGCCATGAAGCCCAACTCGCTGTTTGACCACCTGGTGAGCGTGCTGGTGTTCGCCGCCATGTCTTTCCCGACCTTTTTCCTCTGCCTGCTGCTGATCAAGTGGTTCGCGGTGGATCTGCACTGGCTGCCGGTCGGCGGCATGGCCAATACCGGCAGCGACGCGACCGGCTGGGCCTACGTCGTGCAGGTTGCCGCCCATCTTGTGCTGCCGGTGCTTGCGCTGGTGATGCTGCAGGCGGGCAGCCTGACGCGCTATTTCCGCGCCAGCATGCTGGACGTGGTGAAGATGGACTTTATTCGCACCGCCCGGGCCAAAGGGCTGCGTGAGCGCACCGTTATCCTCAAGCACGCCCTACGCAACGCACTGCTGCCGATCATCACTCTGTTGGGCTTTGAGCTACCGGGGCTGTTCTCCGGTGCGATCATTACCGAAAAAGTCTTTAACTGGCCGGGCGCGGGCCACATTCAAATTGATTCACTCGCCGCCCGTGATTACCCGGTGCTGATGGGCTTCACGCTGTTTCTGGCGGTGCTGACGATCCTCGGCAACCTGATTGCCGATGTGCTTTACGCGTGGGCCGACCCGCGCATTCGCGTGAGGGCGTAATGTTAAGTTCACTGTTTTCCACCAACCGCCGCCTGCGCAAGGCGGAAATCCCGGCGCTGGCGCAGGCTACACCGTCGCCATGGCGTCAAGCCTGGCAGGCGCTGAGGCGCAACCGTCTGGCGATGTTCTGTCTGATTTTGCTGATGGTGATGGCGGTATGGTGCGCGTTTGGGCCGCTCTGGTCGCCGTGGAAAGACGACGCCACCGACGCGCTGATGATCAACAAACCGCCGGGCGAAATACACTGGCTGGGCACCGACTTCCTCGGGCGCGATGTCTATACCCGCCTGCTGCTGGCCGGGCGCATCTCGTTAATCATCGGCCTGCTGACCATGCTGCTTTCGGTCACCCTTGGCTACCTGCTCGGCGCGGTTTCGGGTTATCTCGGCGGCTGGACCGACAAACTGATTATGCGCCTGGCAGATCTGGTGATGACCATTCCCAGCCTGCCGCTGCTGATCGTCGCGGGCGCGATGCTGTCGGAGCTCGACTTCTCGCCGGACTCGCGCATTTACATGGTGGTTATCATGCTGAGCCTGCTGGAGTGGCCGAAGCTGGCGCGCCTGGTGCGCGGGCAAATACTTTCTCTGCGCGAACGCGACTTTATGCTGGCGACACGCGTTTTGGGCCTTTCTGCCCGCCGCCGCCTGTTCGGCCACCTGCTGCCGAACACCATTCCCATTCTGGTGGTGATGGCGACGATGGCGGTGGCAAACGCCATTCTGATGGAGTCGGCGCTGAGCTATCTTGGCCTCGGCGTCGTGCCGCCCACGCCTTCGTGGGGCAACATGATGGACAGCGCCAACAGCCTGATCGACTTCCAGCGCCGCCCATGGCTGTGGATGCCGCCAGGAATAGCCATTTTTATCACCGTGATCGCGATTAACGTGCTGGGCGATGGCCTGCGCGATGCGCTGGATCCGAAAATGAAGCGAGGCGCGAAATGAACGAAGCGCTGATTGAGTTTAATAACCTCTCCCTCTCCTTTGCCGGAGAACAGGGCCGCGTGCGCGCCGTGCAGGACGTGTCGTTTACCGTTCGCGCCGGGCAAACCGTTGGCGTCGTCGGCGAGTCCGGCTGTGGTAAAAGCGTGACCGCCATGTCGCTAATGGGCTTACTCCCTCCACAGGCCGCGCGGATTGACGGCGGCGAGATCCTCTTTCAGGGGAAAAACCTGCTGGGGCTTAAGCCTGCGCAAATGGCAGATTTACGCGGCAACGAGCTGGCGATGATTTTCCAGGAGCCGATGACCGCCCTGAATCCGGTGCTGACCATCGGCGATCAGCTGTGCGAACCGCTGATCCGTCATCGCGGGGAAACGCCGAAAGCCGCCTGGCACCTGGCGACACAAATGCTGACCGACGTCGGGCTGGCGCGAGCGGAGAGCCTGATGGCTAGCTATCCGCATCAGCTTTCCGGCGGCATGTTGCAGCGGGTGATGATCGCCATGGCGCTTAGCTGCCGGCCAAAACTGCTGATTGCCGATGAGCCCACCACGGCGCTGGACGTGACCGTTCAGGCCCAGATCCTCCGCCTGCTGCGGGATCAGGCACGCCAGCACCACATGGCGCTGATGCTGATCACCCACGATCTCGGCGTTATCGCCCAAATGGCGGAACACGTCGTGGTGATGTACGCCGGGCGCATCGTCGAGCAGGGGTCAACGGCTGACGTGCTCCGCCATCCGTTACACCCGTATACCAAAGGGCTGATCGCTTCCCGACCTGTGCCCGGCGAGCGCCGCCGCAGGCTCTATTCGATCCCCGGCCAGGTGCCCGATTTAGCCGCCCTGCCGCCTTACTGCGCTTTTACCGATCGCTGCGAGCGCGCCACAGAACGCTGCCGCCAGGGCATTCCGGCGCTGCTCGGCCAGCGGCGACAGGCGGCCTGTTTCTACAGTGAGTTAGCGGAGTCCGTATCGTGAACAATCAGTACGTTATTGAAGTCGAAGGACTCAAAAAACACTTCCCGCTGCGCGACGGGCTGTTTGGCCAGCAAACCGGCGAGCTGCGCGCGGTCGACGGCGTCAGCTTTAACATTCGCCAGGGCACGATTTTCGGCCTGGTAGGCGAGTCCGGCAGCGGGAAAACCACCGTCGGGCGCACCCTGCTCGGCCTGTATGACAAAACCGCCGGCAGCGTGAAGTATCGCGGCAAAGAGCTGAGCGAGCTGAGCGCCAAAGAGTCGCGGGCGCTGCGGCCTAAAATTCAGCTCGTCTTTCAGGATCCTTATAGTTCGCTAAACCCGCGCATCCGCGTAGGAGACGCCATTGGCGAAGCGATGCTGGAGCACAAGCTTTGTACCCGCGCCGAACTGCGGGACAAAGTGCTGGAAGTGATGAAGATTTGCGGCCTGGCGCCGCAGCATTACAACCGCTTCCCGCATGAGTTTTCCGGCGGCCAGCGCCAGCGCATTGGCATCGCACGCGCGCTGATCCTTAACCCCGATTTTATTATTGCGGACGAACCCATTTCGGCGCTCGACGTCTCCATTCAGGCGCAGATCATCAACCTGTTTTCCGATCTGCGTGACGAACGCGGCGTAACGTTTCTGTTTATCTCGCACGATCTCGGCGTGGTGGAACACCTGTGCGATGACGTAGCGGTCATGTACCTTGGGCAACTGGTGGAAACCGCCAGCCGCGACGTGCTATTCAGCCAGCCTCTGCACCCGTATACCCAGGCGTTGCTGGCCGCGGTTCCGACGCTGGATCCAAACAGCGAGCCGGTAGCCGCTATTCAGGGCGAAATCCCCGATCCGTCTCGCCCGCCTTCCGGCTGCCGCTTCTCCTCGCGCTGCCCTTTAGTCACCGACCGCTGCCGCCAGGAAGTCCCCGCGCTGCGGGAAGTGGGCGACACTCACCGCGTCGCGTGCCATTTGGTTTAATTAATGAGTCATGGGCTGCTCACAGGAGACAGCCCATTATTTATAGTTAGAAGTCACGCTTAACAATTATGTATCCGTTGAACCTAACGGAACATTCATTATCATTGACCAGTGCGGAAGCAAGGAAAACATTGTGTTGCCTGTTTGTATTTTCAAAAGTGAATTTAACGATTAGATTTCGAGCATTACTTTCTGAGTAAACATTAATATAGTCTTTTACAGAAAGCCACATATTAGGATTTTGCTTTTCATCTATAATGGCAAATTGCTCAACCAGCTGATGAGAAACTGGCTCATTCATAACTAACTCTGTTTTAGTTTTATCACGCAGAACGGTACTAATATCAATTTTCATCTCCTTATCCATAGCATTCAGCATACTTATGCCAACTGAGGATTGTGGGACTATGCAAGGATTACTTTTCACGACTGCGACGGCATTGCTGGTTGCAATGGTGACAAGAGCCGTAACCATCCATACAGCTTTCATCTTACCAGCACCTCTTTGTCACCACTTTCCCATATAGCTCTCCGATATGCTGGCGCAGCCACAATACAACCATTTGAGGCCTCTCCGGGGTTTGCAATACTATCGCCATGGATTAAAAAACCATTACGCCCACACATATTATTTGTGTCATAGGGCTGGAGTCTGAGCGTAAATCTTCCTGCAACTTTATGGGTAAAAGGGACACCGACTATTCGATATTTCCCTCTGGGCAAAGGTCCTTTATTTACAACACATTCATGCCGACTATCATTTTTATAGCCTGGAGCGCCTGCATATAGGGCATAGAACATAAATATGCCATTCCTGTAGAAACTATTTTTATTTACATCATATAGCCAGGTCATTTCTCAGTTCCTTGAAAATGAACACTATTATATAATACATTTATAAATTATGATTTTTCCTTCCATGTGTCACTGTGCTGAATGTTTCCATCACAGTATTTCCAGGTAATTTTCTCATAACGAAAACTCACCGATTCAAGGTGGTTCATATTTTCGACGGATTTAATATTGTGCATAATGGGGTTAATACCAACAATTTTTACATTTTCTAATAACATGTTGAAGTATTCTTCTTCTTGCCCCGAGTAGTTAATTTTATACCACTTTATCTCCACAGACTTTAACGTCTGTCCGCTGGATACGGCTTTATAAAGGTAAGGACTGGATGAATCAAACTCCTTTTCAATTTCAAGAACGCTATGAACTCGAGTTCCTGTAAGCTTACCTGTTTGGTTGTCCGTGGGAATATTCAATCCATGTGTAAAACTAATAACCTCAATGCTCCCCTCTCTATCTTGTACATCGACAGACCCTTTAATATCGGCCCCACCATCATCTTTAAGCCATAAGTAGGCAGGAATTGCCATGTTGAAATCTCCTTTTCAATAAAGATAAAAAATAAATCCCAGCCGAATAATATCTCCTCCTGGATTTTATCACCACCTCGCAGGATCACATTTATGAACTAAAGATCGAGCGGCTATTTGTATAACCGCCAGTCCATTAAAAAATATATTACGGTAATTACCTGACTAGATTATCTGCTACCACTTTCCCGGACTCCAGCTTAATTAACCTGTCCGCCAGCGGAAAATATCGGTCGTCGTGGGTAATGGCGAGCACCGTTTTTCCCTCCGCTTTTAACATCGGCAGCAGCACTTTATAGAACACCTCTTTAAAGCCGGGATCCTGATCCGCAGCCCATTCATCAAACAGATAAAAAGGCCGGTTCTCCAGCCAGGCCTGCAGCAGCGCGAGGCGTTTACGCTGCCCCTGAGAAAGCGCGGTGGTTGAGAAATGCCCGTCGCGGAAGGTGACTTTGTGGTCGAGCTTCAACAGGTGCAGCAGCTTTTCAACCTGGCCCGCCGTGCGCTCGTGGACGTTATCCACGTCATCAAACAGGAAGAAATCATTGAACACTACAGCGAAGTGCTGGCGGTAGATTTCACGCTGTTCCGCCGTAACCGGCATGCCGTTAAGCCTGATTTCACCGCTGTCCGGCGGGTAGAGGCCAACCAGCAAATTCGCCAGCGTGGTTTTCCCGCTGCCGTTGCCGCCCACCAAAAAGATCAGCTCGCCCTTGGTAAAGCGAAGATCAAGCGGCCCGAGGGTAAAACGTTCGCCCTCTTCGCCCTGATACTCGTAGCGAATGTCCGTCAGCTCAAGGCTGTCGAAATGGGGCGGCCTTTTCAGCGGCAGCAGCTTCTCCTGCGGCAGATCGGCTTTAAGCTGGGCGATTCGCTGGAGCGCGATGCGGGCGCTGGTCAGCGTTGGTAAGGCCGAGAGCACGCCCTCTACCGGCACAATCATGTACAGAAAAATCATCGTGTAGCCGGTCATCACCGCCGTGCTAAGCGCCAGGGACTCCCGCAGCCAATAAAGCACCACGCCGATAAACGCGAAGAACAGCACGCTGCCCCAGCTCTTCGCCAGGCCATAAAACACATACCCGCGAGTGCGTTCGAGGCGAACCGCCTCGATGTTCTCGCTCAGCGGCCCGTCGACGAAATGCCGCCTGCGCGGCGGATTCAGGCGAAACTCACGCCCGCCGTCGAACAGTTTCTTACACTGGGCAATCAGCGTATCTTCCCGCTGCCGCGAGCTACGCAGCAGCCCCAGCGCTTTGCCGTGGGCGGCTCGATAGCCCATTGCGCCCAGACCAAGCACCAGCAGCGCCAGCAGCAATACCTGCCACGACAGCGTGCCGAGGTAGATCAGGCAGCCGACAATCGCCGCACCGTAGATAAGCAGCCCCGGTAGGCTGACAAAAAAGACCACCAGCGTGTCGAGATCCTGCGTAAGTATAGAAACGGCCTTAGCCATGCCGGTTTTCTCCAACTGGGACCAGGCAGTTTCACTGACGTGGTTCACCACGTCTTTACGCAGTGTGGCCTTCACTTTTTGCCCGAGCCACATAAACAGCGTTTCGGCCAGTACGCGAGTGCTCAGCATTAACGCGGCCAACAGCACAAACTTCAGCGCCACGTCGGCCAGCCCGTCGGGCGGCAGCGTCAGGCTATGGTTGATCACCGCCAGCAGCGAGGCGTTGCTTAACCCACTGACCACGCTGGCGAACGCCGCCAGCACCAGCCAGCCGCCCACCAGGCGGAACAGCATCATTAACAGAGACATTGTTGCTTCCTTTTCGACATTACTCTCCCGGCGCTATTGTTGATGTGTATGCGCCCGGCTCCGGATCAGCGGCCATACCAGCAGCGGTACGCCAACCAGCGACGCCACCAGCCCCACGGGCAGCTGACGCGGATAAAGAAAATTACGGCCCATCCAGTCTGCCAGCACCATAATCAGCGCGGACAGCAGCGCGGCGGTGAACAGCTGCGCCATAGGTCGTTTCGCGCCGGCTTTTCGCGCCAGATGCGGCCCCAGCAGCCCGACAAACGACACCGGCCCGACGATCAGCGTGGCAAGCCCGGTCATCAAGGCGGCCAGCGCCAGCACGCTAATCCTCGCTCTGGCGACATTCACGCCCAGCGAGCCGCTCACCTGCCCAAGCGGCAGCAGCAGCAGCCAGCGTTTGCACAGCGGAGAAACCGCCAGCAGCAGCAACATGGCGAAGAACACGCCGATGGCGATGCCGTTATTGACGTAGTAAGTGCTGCCGGTCATCAGTTGCAGCAGCATCGAGCTGGCCTGGCGGTTATTGAGCATCACGATGCTGGCAATGGCCTGAAACAGCGCGTTCAGCGCCAGCCCGTTCAGCAGCACCCGCTGCGGGTTAAAGGCGCTCTGGCGGCTGCTCCACAGCGTTATCAGCAGGCTAATTAATGCCCCGGCGGCGCTGCTGAGGATCATCAGCCCTGTCCCGCCCGCCGGGAATAGCAGCAGAAATGCCGTCACGCCCATCGCTGCCCCGCCGCCGATGCCGAGGATCTCCGGGCTTGCCAGCGGGTTGCCGCTAACGCGCTGCATCAATACGCCCGCGGCCGCCAGCAAAGCTCCGGCGCTTAACGCCGCCAGCAGGCGCGGCAGGCGCATCGGCAGCAGAGCGTGTTGTTCTGCAAGGGTCGTCCAGTGCCAGCCGTGCAGCCCTTGCCCGACAAACAGCGACAGCACAATAGCCACCAGCAGCAGCACAAAAGCAGTGCCCGCCGGGAAGCGCACGCCACACGCCTCGCCTTCGTAGGCGGAGGGCGTGGTGTCCAGCACCTGATGCCGGGCTTTGCCCGCAAGCAGGATCAACAGCGGCCCCCCGGTCAGGGCCGTTAACATGCCCACCGGCAGCAGTTGCCCGTCCAGCAGCGTGATACGGCTGACGCACAGATCGGTGAACCACAGCAAACCGGCACCGATAAGCAGCGAATGGCAGAGCATTTGCCGCGTGGTGCGTGCCCCACCTAACCTGGCCAGGTGCGGGGCGGCGAGGCCGATAAAACCAATCACCCCGACGCTATTAATGATTAGAGCGCTCATCACCAACGCCAGCGCCATCGCCGCCGAACGGATCAACAGCGGAGAAGCGCCTAAGCTGTTCACCATCGCCTCCGGCAGCCTGAGCAGCGCCAGCGGGCGAAGCAACAGCAGCAATGCCAGCAAGCACAGCCCCAGCCAGGGCAGGATCGTCGTCACGCCGCCCCAGTCCTGCTGCGCCAGCGAGCCGCCGCCCCACATCAGCACCGATAGCAGAAAACGGTCGTTGATCACCGCCATGATCATGGTCAGCGAACCACACCACAGATTGACCAGCATCCCGGCCTGAATCATCACCAGCGGCGACAGGCGCTGCCGCCAGGAAAGCAGCAACACCAGCAGCAAAGCGGCAACTTCCCCGGTAATGACTACGCCGGTGCGGGCCGTCAGCAACGTGGCCGGGAACCACATCGAAGCCACGCCTAACGCCAGCGTCGCGCCGGAGGTCATGCCGAGGGTAATCGGCTCCGCCAGCGCATTGCGCAGCGCGCGCTGCATCAGCCAGCCGCAAAGCGCCAGCCCCGCGCCGCCGAGCCACGCCATCACCTGCTGCGGGAACCACATGGAATGCAGGATCACCGCCTGCGCATCCGGCATCTGCGAGCTGAACAGCACGTTCAGGCCGTGAACAAGCCCGCCGTGCTGCGCCACGCTTTGCAGCGCCATAATCAGGCTTGCCGCCCAGAGCGCGGCTATCAGCAGCCAGGAAGCCGTCGTTTTTCCCGTCTCAGCCACGTTGCCACCCCGTCACAATCTGCCCCAATGCCTCGGCGATGCGCGTGGCCGTCACCAGCGCGCCGCCTGAATTGAATTTTTGCGCAGGGAAAGCCAATTGAGGCTGAGACGTCAGCGGCAGGCGCTGCCACAGCAATGAACTTTGCCAGCGTTGGATCAGCGGCCATTGCCCGTCCTCCGGCAATAGAATCAGCCCGGCATTGTCTGCGCCGATGCGCGTTAACTCGACCATCGCTTCGCCCTGGGAATTAACGCCGCCCTGCCAGGCATTACTGAAACCACAGCGGGCCAGCACATCTCCGGCGAGGCTGCCTGCGCCGTACAGCCGCATATGCAGCGCGTCTATCGGCGTGGCGATAAACAGCGGGCGTTGATAAGCCGCGGCAGACTCTCGGGCATGAAGCGAAGCCTGCTCAAAAGCAGCCGTAACCTCCCGAGCCTGTACTTCGAGATGAAGTACAGCAGCCAGCTTACCGAGGGAGATCTGCCATTCGGCGAGGCTGCCGGTTGGCAGGGTAAGCGTCGGCGCGATGCGCTCCAGCTGGGGCTTGAGCAGCATATGGCCTGGCGTGATCGCAATAAGATCGGGCTTCAGCGCGTACAGCGTTTCGAGGTTCGGCTGAAACAGCAGGCCAATATCCACCACGCTGGCGGGCAGTTCCGGCGTGCCAATCAGCTTGCGGTACCAGTCGGGAGCGGAAACTGACTGCGGCGTGACGCCTAGCGCCAGAATCAGCTCGGTCAGCCCCCAGTCAAGTACCGCCAGGCGCTGCGGAGGCCCGGAAACGGCACCAGCCGCCCCGATAAACGGAGCGGCCAGCGCAAAGGTCAGTAAACGTCTGCGGGAGAGCATTCGCTTACCACTGGTAGCTTAACGTGGCCACGTACTGACGCTTAACCGCGAACTCGCAGCCGTTGTTCTGGCAGGCGGCGAGGTAGGTTTTGTTGGTCAGGTTGGCGGCGTTAAGAGCGACCTGCCACTGGCGATACTGCCAGCCGATGCGGGCGTCATAGACCGTGGCGCCCGGCACCTGCAGCGAGTTATCGGTGGTGGCGTAACTTGGGCCGACATAACGCACGCCGCCGCCGACGGAGAAGCCATCCAGCGGGCCGCTGAATGCGTACTGGCTCCAGAGTTTAGCCAGGTTGCGTGAGATTCCCGTTGGGTGTTTGCCTTCGCTGCCGTCGTTCGCCTTCATCACTTCCGGGTCGGTCAGCGAGTAAGACGCAAGGATCTGCCAGGCAGGCGTGACGTTCACCTTGCCTTCCAGCTCGATCCCACGCGAGCGGATCTCCCCGGTCTGCACGCTGTAGTTCACATGATCGGGATCCGGCGTGGCGACGTTAGTCTGGCGCAGATCGAACAGCGCCAGGGTAAACAGCGCGTCCATCCCGACCGGATCGTATTTCAGCCCGACTTCGGTCTGCTTGCCTTTGGTTGGCTTAAACGCATTACCGTTAAAGTCGGTGCCGGCGCTTGGCACAAACGAGGTCGAGTAGCTGATGTACGGTGCAATGCCGTTATCAAAGTGGTACAGCAGCCCCGCGCGGCCGGTTGTCGCGTAGTCGTTGCGCGTCTGGTGAGTGTCGTTCAACAGGTTGGTGGCTTTGGTTTGCGCGCTGTCGTAGCGCCCCGCCAGGCTCATCACCCAGTTATTCAGCGCCAGCTGATCCTGCAGATAAAGCCCCGTTTGATCCATCGTAGAATGGCTGTTGCTGGTAAACGCAGGCACTTCAACCAGCGGACTGTAGTCCGGGTGGAGGTAATTCAGCGGCGAAGCGTCGCCGTAGCCCGCCTGGCTGCGCACCGAGGAGTGCATCACATCCACGCCCAGCAGCGCAGTGTGCGACACCGGGCCGGTATCAAAGCGGAACTCGCCCTGGTTATCTGCTGCAAAGTTACTCATCGTCTCGGTGAGATTCATGGAGTAACGGTCAACCTGCGGCTGGGTCGGGTAAGTCCCGAACGGATAGACCATGCGGTAATCGGCACTGCTGCTGATGTAGCGCACGTTCTGGCGCAGCGTGACGTTATCGTTCAGCTCGCTGCGGAACTGATAGCCGATGCTGCCCTGTCTGCGGGTGTAGGTATCAAAGCCCGGCTGGCCGCCGTAGAAGTGGGTGCCGATGTTACCGTTCGGGTTGTTCACCAGCGTGCCCTTCATCGGCAGCATATTGTAGAAGCCGGTATCAGGATCCTGGCGCAGCTGCGCCAGCAGCGTCAGGCTGGTGCGGTCGTTTGGCTGCCAGGTGACGGACGGAGCAATGTCGTAGTGCTGGTAACGGGTGTGATCGACCTGCGTTTTGGTGTCGAAGAAGGTACCCGCCACGCGGCCCAGCCACTCTTTGCTGTCGGTCAGCGGGCCGGTCACGTCAAAGCCGGTGCCGAACTGGCTGTTATTCCCGGCGCTGACGTAAACCTGGCCGCCCGGCTGGGCCTGAGGTGTTTTGCTGACAAGGTTCACCACGCCACCGGGGTTCGCCTGGCCGTAAAGCACGGAAGCAGGCCCTTTGACCACTTCAATACGGGAGAGCAGGAACGGATCCCACGCCGGGCGGCTCCACCAGGCTTCACGCGGCAAACGCAGGCCGTCCAGGTATTCGTCGGCTTCAAAGCCGCGCACCATGATGGTATCAAAGCGGGTATCCGGGCCAGCATCTTCCGACGAGACGCCCGCGACGTAGCGCAGCGTCTGGGGAATATTTTTTGCCGCCATCGCCGCAATCTGCGCCTGGGTCACCACCGAAATACTCTGCGGCGTGCGGCTAATCAGCGAGCTGGACTTGGTGCCCGCCACCGCCTCATGCGCCACCACGCTGGTTTCATCTTCCTGGCCGGAAGAAGAAGGTGCCGTGGCCGTAACGACCATCGTGCTGTCCTGTGCCGCCGGTTTGTCTGCTGCATGGGCAAAGCCCGCGCACGCCGCAAAGACCGCACAACTTAACGCCTTCAAAGGCATGTTCCCGTTTACCCATCCGCCCTGTTTCATATCGACCGTATCATGTTATAAGAAGAGGATCGAAATGATAATTATTCACCTTTAAAAGAGAAGAGCACCCGTGGCAGAATAGCGCGATCGGATGGGGAGATATCGCAAAGCGGACAGAGATTGTCTTAACGCGCTACTGCATCATGAAATGGCGAGAATCGGACGAACGGCAGGCAACAAATGATAAAGCAATTCACACAGCAGAGTCCGCAGGAAGCGTTTCTGGAAGTACGAGAACTCCATTATAGCGCAGGAAGCCAGGAACCGTTTCACGCCCACGAACAGGGCCAGCTGATTTACCCGGTCAGCGGCGTGGCGAAGATCCGCAGCGAGCAAAATGTCTGGGTCGTCGCCCCCGGCCACGCGCTCTGGCTGCCGGGGCGCCTGCCGCACGGCCTGGAGGCCATCGGTAAAGTGGTGACCCACAACCTGTACATGACGCCGGAGGCCTCAAACGCATTCAGCCGCCACAGCCGCAGCCTGGCCGTTACGCCGCTGTTTCAGTCCGTGACCGTCGCCGGCCTTGAAAAGCCCGCCGACCCGCAGCGAAGCCAGTTATTGCATGATCTGCTGCACAACGAGCTTCTGCGCTTGCAGGACATCGCTCTGTGCCACATCACCCTGCCCCACGACAGACGTATTCGCCAGCTTTGCGATGCGCTATGCAGCGACCTTTCTCAGCGGGAAACCCTGGCCTGGTGGGGCAAACAGGTAGGCGCGAGCGAAAGAACGCTGGCCAGGCTGTTCCGGGAAGAAACCCAGCTCAGCTTTACCGAATGGCGGCAGCAAATGCACCTGGTGGAAGCCGTCTGCCACCTCGCGCGCGGCACCACCATCAGCAATCTCTCCAGCACGCTCGGCTACGCCAGCAGCAGCGCGTTTATCGCTATGTTCCGGAAAAAACTGGGCGTTTCCCCGCAGAGGTATATTGGCCGCTATCTCTGACACGGCTTTTACAATCCGGTTCCATCGGCGATAATCAGCGTTTGCGCCCCGGACCGGAACAACCATGAGCGACACAAAGCCCCCGCAAACGACGGCCAAGCGCCCGATGAAACTCAGCACCTCGGTGACGCTGATGCTGTGCGCCGTTATCGGCTCGGTGCTGCTTGTGGTTTACGCCCTGTATTTTATCCAGATCAGCAACGCCACCCGCAGCGGCCTGAAAGACACCGCGCTGGCGGTGGCGAGAACCCTGGCCGACGATCCAACGATCAAATACGGCCTGACGCAGCCCCACAGCAAAGACATCATCCCGCCCGTAGCCTCACGCGTGCAGGATCGTAACGACCTGCTGTTCGTGGTGGTGACCGACATGAACGGCATTCGCTACTCGCACCCCAAACCCGGCAATATCGGCTCGCATTTTATCGGCGACGACATTTTCCCGGCGCTGGAGGGCAAAGAGAATGTTTCTATCAACCACGGCGTGCTGGCGGAAGCCCTGCGCGTTTTTACGCCGGTCTATAACGAGCAGCATAAGCAGATAGGCGTGGTCGCCATCGGCATTTCGCTCAGCAAAGTGGATGAGCAGATCAGCAAAAGCCGCTGGAGCGTACTCTGGACGGTGTTATTTAGCGCCCTGTTCGGCTCACTCGGCACCTGGGTGCTGGTGCGGGTACTGAAACGCATTCTGTTCGGCTTCGAGCCGTATGAAATTTCCGCCCTGTTCGAGCAGCGCCAGGCGATGCTGCAGTCCGTCAAAGAGGGTATTATCGCCGTCGACCGCGAAGGCCGGGTGACGCTCATCAATCACGCGGCGCGCAAGCTGCTGCTCTCCCCGGATGATTTCCGCCTCGGCAAAACCGTGCCGCCGGGGCCGCTGGTGGCAACGCTGTGCGAAGTGCTTCATACCGGCACGCCGATTCAGGACAGGCAAATCATCAGCTATGGTCGCCTGGTCTTGTGTAATGCGGTGCCAATTCGTATAAATAATCAGGTGATCGGCGCCATCAGTACCTTCCGCGACAAGACTGAAATCAATTTGTTGACCCAGCGTGTAGACGGCATGGTGAATTATGTCGACGCGCTGCGCGAGCGCTCACACGAATTTATGAATAAGCTGCACGTCATTCTTGGCCTGCTGCAGCTTAAACATTACGACAAGCTAGAAGAGTACATTCTGCAAACCGCCAGCAATTACCAGACGGAAATTGGCACGCTGCAGAGCAAAATTAAGTCGCCGGTCATTGCCGGGTTCCTGATAGGCAAGATTAACCGCGCGCGGGAAGCGGGCCACCATCTGGCGCTTGCCGATGAATGCCAACTGCCGGACAACCCGAACGAGCTTCAGGTGATGGCGCTGATTACCGCGCTGGGCAACCTGATAGAGAACGCGCTGGACGCAATGGCAGGCCAGGCTGATGGCGAGGTGGGCGTACTGCTGCACTATCAGAACGGCGTGCTGAGCGTTGAGGTCAGCGACGACGGGCCGGGCATCGATCCGGACCATATTCAGTCTATTTTTGACAAAGGCTACTCCACCAAAGGCGAGCAGCGTGGCGTAGGCCTGTTCCTCGCCCGGCAGCAGATTGAGCGGCTTGGCGGCAGTATTCAGGTGGAGTCAGAACCCGGCGTCTTCACCCAATTCTTTGTGCAGTTACCCTGGGATAGTGAAAGGAACAATGCGTGATTAATGTCTTAATTGTTGATGATGATGCGATGGTCGCGGAGCTTAACCGCGCCTACGTCAGCCAAATCCCGGGCTTTAGCTGCTGCGGTTCCGCCTCCACGCTGAAACAGGCGCGGGAGATGGTCAGCAACCCGGAGTTAAAAATAGATCTAATTCTGCTGGATGTGTATATGCAGCAGGATAACGGCCTGGATCTGCTGCCTACGCTGCGTGAAGCGGGGAAAACCATCGACGTGATCGTTATCTCGTCGGCGGCCGACGCGGCAACCATCCAGAAGTCGATGCACTACGGCGTGGTCGATTACCTGATTAAACCGTTCCAGTTCCCGCGCTTTGAAGAGGCGCTAACCAACTGGCGCGAAAAGAAAAACCTGATGGGCACCCATAAGTATTATGAGCAGGCTGACGTCGACCGTCTGCTGCACGGTGGATCGCCGGTGGTGGCGGACGCCAAGCGCCTGCCGAAGGGGCTGACGCCGCAAACGCTGCGCACCATCTGCCAGTGGATCGACACGCACCCGACGGAAGAGTTCTCCACCGACGAGCTGGCGGCGGCGGTGAATATCTCTCGCGTGTCATGCCGTAAGTATCTGATCTGGCTCGCGCAGATTAATATTCTGTTCACCAGCATTCACTACGGCATGACCGGCCGCCCGGTTTACCGCTACCGCCTGCAGGTTGAGCAGCTTGGCCTGCTTAAGCAGTACTGCCAGTAATCAGTTGGTAATCGTCAGCCAGTAACGTGAAGCGGAACTGGCTGGCGGAAGAGAGAATAATCTCCCGCCGTTTGGTCACAAAAATCGCCTCGATATCGGGGCGATTAGCCAGCACGGCACAGCCTTTCTCCACGCCTATCCCATAAATCAACGTGGTCCAGATATCGCCGTCTATGGAGTCGGTGGAAACGATCGTCACGCTATCAAGATCGTTGTCCAGCGGGTAGCCGGTGTGCGGATCGAGAATATGGTGATAGCGTTTGCCGTCCAGTTCGAAATAGCGCTCATAGACACCGGACGTCACCACCGATTTATTCGCCACCTCAATCACCCCCAGCATCTCATCCGGGCCGCTAAACGGCTTTTTCAGCCCGATGGACCAGCCGCCTTCCGGCGAACCCAGAGTTTGTACGTTGCCGCCGAGGTTAATCAGCCCCTGCTCCACGCCCTGGCGCTTCAGGAAGTCACGTACGCGGTCGGCGATATAGCCCTTGGCTATCGCGCCCAGATCGATTTCCATGCCGGCATGCGCCAGATAAACGCTGCCTTCGGCTTCGTCCAGCACCACCTGATGCGGCTGCGTGCGCGGCAGCAGCGCGGCAATATCCTGCTCCGGCGGGACGCTGTCGCCCTTGAAGCCAATCTTCCAGCGTTTCACCAGCGGGCCGATGGCCAGATTAAAGATGCTGTCGGGAAACAGGCTGGCGGCTTTCGCACACTTAATAAGCTCAAACACCGGGCGGCTGACGGCGACCGGATGTTTGCCCGCGGCGTGATTGATGCTCATCACCTGGGATTCGGCCCGGTTAACGGTCAGGAGGTCTTCGTATTGTTTGATCAGGCGGAACACCTGAGAGGCGAGAGTTTCGTTATGTTCGAACAGTTTGAGGAGGATGGGCGAGCCCATTAAAACGGCGGAGTAGCCATAAACGCCTTCGGGTTGTGACATAGCGGCTCCTCTTAAGAAGCAAAAAACGGGTCAATAAGTCTATACCAACAGGCGTAATCGTTGCTGACAGTTTGACCCAGGACTGTGCGGAAAAACCGGAGCGTACACGCAGTACGTGAGGATTTTGAGCACAGCCCGGGGCCAAAATGGCAAATAAGATAGCCTGTAGAGAGACTTTTAGCGTTTTGCCCAGCTTGCCGCCTGATGGCCCGCCTGAGTACCAAAGATAATAATATCCGCCACCGCGTTACCGCCGATGCGGTTACCACCGTGAATACCGCCGGCCACCTCACCCGCGGCGAACGCGCCTGGAATAACCTGGTGCTGTTTATCCAGCACTTCGGTTTCGGCGTTGATGGTTACGCCGCCCATGGTGTGGTGCACCCCTGGGGCAATACGGATGGCGTGGAACGGACCATCTTTAATCGGATTACGCAGCGCGGTTTTGCGGCCAAACTCTTCGTCGTACTGATTTTCCACGAAGCCGTTGTAACGCTCAAGCGTTGCCAGGAACGTGTGGTAATCCATGCCCAGTTTTTCCGCCAGCTCGCGTGGACCTTCAGCGCTGACCACAAAGCCTTTGGCGATGTACTCGTCAGCCGCTTTGTTTTTAGTGCGAACGTTCTCGTCGAACACGATATACGCGTATTTTTCCGGCAGCGCGATAATCTGCGCCGACACTTTATCGCGGGTTTCCATTTCGTTAAAGAAGCGACTGCCTTTCTGGTTCACCAGGATGGCACCGCCGCCGCGAATAGACTCGGAAATCAGGTAAGACGTGGTTTGTTCAACGGTTGGGTGAATCTGGATTTCGCCCATATCCACGGTACCGGCGCCCAGTTTTTCCAGCAGCGCGATACCGCCGCCGGTTGCGCCTTTGTGGTTAGTGGTGACAAAGCCTTCCAGATCCGGGCGGTATTTCACCACCATCGAACTGTTGGCGCTGAAGCCGCCGGTCGCCACGATCACGCTTTTCGCGTGGATGGTCAGCGCTTCGTTTTCGTCCGTCAGCAGCGCCACGCCGCTGACCGCGCCCTGCTCAAACAGGATTTCCGTTACCGCCGTTTCCATCAGCACGTCGATGCTGCGTTTGTTGATGTTACGCAGCAGGCCGCTTATCAGGTAGCCGCCAACCGCCGATCCGTCGCGAGGGCGGTGGGTACGGTCAATGCTCATCCCGCCGGTGGTGGTGATGTCGTTCAGCATGATGCCGCGATCCGCCAGCCACTCAATCGCCTGCGGGGCGTTTTCCACAAAGCGGTGCAGCAGCTCAGGGTTGTTTTTGTTGTAGCCGCCCTTCAGGGTTTCGGCGTAGAACAGCTCTTTGCTGTCGTGAATACCTTTTACGCGCTGGAAGCGGGTTTCCGCCGCGTTCATCCCGGCTGAAGCCTTAACGGTGTTCCCGCCGATGGACGGCATTTTCTCAACGATCAGCACGCTGGCACCTTCGTCATGCGCCTGAATCGCCGCCGCCAGACCGGCACCGCCGCTGCCCACGACCACAACGTCGTAGCTCTGCGGGGCGCTAACGCCGCCGCTTTCTTCAAACGCCTGCTGTTTGCTGGATTTCACCATCGCTTTAGAAACGGCTTTTTTCACCGCTTCGCTCTGGGACGTCGCGCCGGAAATGGCGTCCACAAACGGCGAGTTGGCGGTCAGAATGCGGGTACGAATTTCTTCGAAGTTAGTGATGAATTCAACGTCGTCCTGCGGGCCAGAAGCCAGCGCAATATCGGCGATGCGATCGCTATCAAGGCTGACGTTGATCACCAGCTGGTTGACGTCATCGCTAACGGTTTCTTCGAAAATACCCGGTTTGAACTTAGAGGCGCCGCCCATGCTCATGTCGCGGATCATCGCCTCGACCAGCGAGAAGCGCCACAGCGGCTCAGGAATGGTCAGCGCTTCGCGTTGGGTGCTGTCGATAAACAGATCCAGCACGTCACCGTTGGCGATGCGGTCGGTCCAGTCCGGGTAGGCGATGCAGGCGCGGCCCACGGCCACCAGGTCATACCCGTGTTCCAGCGCGGTTTCCACGTCGGAAGCATTGACGATACCGCCCACGCCCATCACCGGGATCTGCGCCAGCGCGTCTGAACGCATTTCGCAGTATTTATTGATAAGCGGCGTTGGATCAGTGGTGTCGTTAATCGACGGACGCAGCGAGTAGCCCAGGGAGAAGTGCAGGTAGTCCAGACCGCGCGCGGCCAGTTTTTCCAGCAGGTACATGGTGTCGTCAAAGCGAATCCCCGGGACTTCAAGCTCTTCCGGGGAGAAGCGATAGCCGATGATGAACGCGTCGTCGGCGTACTGGCGTACCATCTGATGAGTGATATCCAGCACGGCGAGCGGGAACTTAGCGCGACTGTCGCGGCTGCCGCCCCATTCGTCATCGCGCTGGTTTGAGTTGGGGGAATAGAACTGCTGGATCAGGTAGGTATTCGCGCCGTGAATTTCCACGCCGTCGAAACCGGCCTGAATGGCACGACGAACGGCGTCACCGAATTTGCCCACCATGCCTGCCACTTCTTCTGTGGTCAGGGCATTCGGCGTGGCTGCGCCGTCACGTGGTGCGGCCAGCGCGCTTGGCGCAACCGGGGTACGGCCACCGATGAGTTTAGGGTCGACCATGCGGCCGCCGTGGTAAATCTGCAGCAGCGCTCTTGAGCCTTCAGCCTTAATCGCGGAGGCGATTTTCGCCAGACCGGCAATTTTCTCGTCGTTATCAATCCCGATAGCGCCCGGGAAAGCGAGGCCCAAATCGTCAATGAAGCAGCATTCCACCACGATGGTGCCGATGCTCCCGGCACGGACGCGGTAGTATTCCACCAGTTCTTCGGTCACGGTGCCATCAAAATACCCGGTACAGGTGGTCATCGGTGCCATAAGCAAACGATTTTTTAACGCCGTACCGTTAGGTAAAGTAAATGGGCTTAACATGTGTTTGTCGGTGTTCATAATGTCGACTCCAAACTTTTAAATTTAAAATTGAGAATTGGGTTGCTGGCACTATTTTCGTTTTTGGTTATTGGCCATTTTGCATACCCACAATATAAGACTATTTTTAGTTACTAAACCATTTACGTTAATTTAAAAACTATTAAAGAACCGTGATAACACAAATACCCACAACGTGTTATTAATTAAAATATAAAAGATCACAGCTTATTAAATTAATATAACATTTCAGTTACCTTCGCAGAGCACCACACAGACACGCCCCAGACCTTGCGCGAAGCGGAATCGAGTCAGCTAAAACCACTAAAAATGGACTGAGAGGCGCATTTTTAATGATCAAATTGATAACTTGTTTGCGTAAATACCCCTGCAAATATGCGAACTATTATTTTTTATAAAAGAATAAACAGAATGCTGTTTCTTGATCTCGATCAATTGTCATATACCCCGAAAGCGCAATATATAATTATCCAAAGAATTTAATTCACCGCTGATAAAAAGCGATGAATGGTTATTTCCGCCACAATCAGAAACCAACATTTAATTAATAAAGAAAGTTTAAAAACTAAAGTAAGCGGAAATAAAAACAGAATCCTTAACTCCTTATAACGGTGTCATTATGAGTGTAATAACCACCAATCTACCGCCGCTCAAAGAGAGCACTAAAAAAGCAGGCAGCAACAAACGTTGGCTGATGATGGCGCTGCCCATCATTGTGGCACTGTTGTTGATGCTGGTTCCGGTCCCGGACGGCCTGCCGCCGTACGCCTGGCACTTCTTTGCTGTCTTCGTCGGCGTCATCGTAGGGCTTATCTTCGAGCCGCTGCCGGGCGCCGTTATCGGCCTGACCGGGATCGTCGTCATTTCACTTGGCAGCCAGTGGCTGCTGTTCAGCCCGGAACAAATGGCCGACCCGAAATTCAAGCTGGCGGGTGCCTCCTTTAAATGGGCGGTCAGCGGCTTCGGTAACTCCACCGTCTGGCTTATCTTCGGCGCATTTATGTTTGCCGCCGGCTACGATAAAACCCAGTTTGGCCGTCGCCTGGCGCTGATTCTGGTGAAATACCTTGGCCGCCGCAGCCTGACGCTGGGCTACGCCATTGCCTTCGCCGACCTGCTGCTGGCGCCGTTTACCCCGTCCAACACCGCACGTAGCGGCGGGACCATCTACCCGATTATCGCTAACCTGCCGCCGCTGTACGGCTCTAAACCGAACGACCCGAGCGCACGTAAAATCGGTTCTTACCTGATGTGGGTGGCTATCACCGCCGCCTGTATCACCAGCTCAATGTTCCTCTCTGCCCTGGCCCCTAACCTGCTGGCGCTGGCGCTGGTGAAAAGCATCGTCGGGATCAACATCTCCTGGGGTATGTGGTTCCTCGCCTTCCTGCCGCTTGGCCTGCTGTTACTGCTGACCATGCCGCTGCTGGCTTACTGGCTCTATCCGCCTGAAGTGAAAGTGAACGACGAAGTGCCAAAATGGGCGAGCCGTGAACTGGAAAAACTGGGCAAGCTGTCCCGCAACGAAATCCTGCTGCTGGTGTTCGTCTGCTCCGCGCTGGTGATGTGGATCTTCGCGGCAAGCTGGATTGAGCCTGCGCTGGCCGCCCTGCTGGTTATCGTCCTGATGCTGTGGACCGGCGTCCTGAACTGGAACGACATCACCAATAACAAGGCGGCGTGGAATACCTTCGTCTGGTTCGCCACCCTGGTTGCCCTGGCCGATGGCCTGTCTTCTACCGGCTTCATCTCCTGGCTGGGTAAAGAAGGCGGCGCGCTGATGACCGGCATCGCCCCAGGCACCGCGACCATTGTCCTACTGCTGGCGTTCTACCTGCTGCACTACCTGTTTGCGAGCACCACCGCGCACACCACCGCGCTGCTGCCGGCGATGCTGACCATCGCCTCCACCATTCCGGGCATGAATATGGAAGTGTTCTGTCTGCTGATGGTGACCTCGCTGGGTATCATGGGCATCATCACCCCGTACGGCACCGGCCCAAGCCCTATCTACTACGGTAGCGGCTACCTGCCAACCAAAGACTACTGGCGCCTGGGCACCATCTTCGGCGGCCTGTTCCTGGTCGCGCTGCTGGTGATTGGTTATCCGTGGATGTCCCTGATGTTCTGATTTAAAGCCGCTGGAGGGCAACCTCCGGCGGTTTATTTTTATGGAGTAACGAGCTATGTCGAACAAACCTTTTGTTTACCAAAATCCCTTCCCGCTGGCGCATGACGACACCGAATATTACCTGTTAACCCGCGACCACGTTTCCGTAAGCGAATTTGAAGGCCAGTCCATTCTTAAAGTTGAGCCGCAGGCGCTGACCCTGCTGGCGCAGCAGGCGTTTCACGATGCGGCGTTTATGTTGCGCCCGGCGCACCAGCAGCAGGTGGCGAACATCCTGAGCGACCCGGAAGCCAGCGAGAACGACAAATACGTCGCGCTGCAGTTCCTGCGTAACTCCGAAATCTCGGCCAAAGGCATTCTGCCGACCTGCCAGGACACCGGCACCGCCATCATCATGGGCAAAAAAGGCCAGCGCGTCTGGACCGGCGGCGGCGATGAAGCGGCGCTGTCTCAAGGGGTGTACAACACCTATATCGAAGATAACCTGCGTTACTCTCAGAACGCCCCGCTGGATATGTACAAAGAGGTGAACACCGGCACCAACCTGCCAGCGCAAATTGATCTCTACAGCGTGGACGGCGACGAATACAAATTCCTGTGCGTCGCCAAAGGCGGCGGCTCCGCCAACAAAACTTATCTCTACCAGGAAACCAAAGCGCTGATCACCCCGGCGAAGCTGAAAAATTACCTGGTTGAGAAAATGCGTACCCTGGGCACCGCGGCCTGCCCACCGTACCACGTGGCGTTTGTGATTGGCGGCACCTCAGCAGAATCTACGTTAAAAACCGTGAAGCTGGCGTCTACCCACTACTACGACGGCCTGCCAACCGAAGGCAACGAGCACGGCCAGGCATTCCGCGACGTGCAGCTTGAGCAAGAGCTGCTGGAAGAAGCGCAGAAGCTCGGCCTGGGCGCACAGTTCGGCGGTAAATACTTCGCCCACGACATCCGCGTCGTTCGCCTGCCGCGTCACGGCGCATCCTGCCCGATCGGCATGGGCGTCTCCTGCTCTGCGGACCGCAACATCAAGGCCAAAATCAACAAAGACGGCATCTGGATTGAGAAGCTGGAAAGCAACCCGGGTAAATACATCCCGGAAGAGCTGCGTCAGGCCGGCGAAGGTGAAGCGGTGAAAGTGAACCTCAACCGCCCGATGAACGAGATCCTCGCTCAGCTGTCCGGGTTCCCTGTTTCCACCCGCCTGTCGCTCAGCGGCACCATCATCGTGGCGCGTGACATCGCCCACGCGAAGCTGAAAGAGCGTCTCGATAACGGCGAAGCGCTGCCGCAGTACGTGAAAGATCACCCGATCTACTACGCTGGCCCGGCCAAAACCCCAGAGGGTTACGCTTCCGGCTCCTTAGGCCCAACCACCGCAGGCCGCATGGACTCCTACGTGGATCAGCTGCAGGCCAACGGCGGCAGCATGGTAATGCTGGCCAAAGGTAACCGCAGTCAGCAGGTGACGGACGCCTGCCACAAACACGGTGGGTTCTACCTCGGCAGCATCGGCGGCCCGGCAGCGGTGCTGGCGCAGAACAGCATCAAGAGCCTTGAACTGGTGGAATACCCTGAGCTGGGTATGGAAGCCATCTGGAAAATTGAGGTGGAAGACTTCCCGGCGTTTATCCTGGTGGATGACAAAGGCAACGACTTCTTCCAGCAGATCCAGAACAAACAGTGCGCAGGCTGTAACAAACACTGAGTTTTCTAAAAGCTGAACTGAGGCGGGCGCTGCGGTGCCCGCTTTGGTTCTGTGGCAAATGGGCAAAAACGTGGTTTTCGCCCATTTGGGGCACACCAAAGAACACTATTCATTGTTTTTAATAGGACACTAACCCGCTATCTGAGAACAATGAGCTCTGCACGTCATCTTGCGGGCGCACAAGCGCCCGCTTTTTTTTGCCTAAAAGTTACTCCATACTGAAGCCCACATTTTCAGCCGTCGCCGACCAAAGGACTTCGCATGTTAAGGATAATCAGCTGGCTATTGCTCACGCTGCTTAGCTGCGCAGGGCTTGGCGCCTGGTTTTTACAGCAGCAATACCAAGACAAATCCGCCGACTTCCGCATTCTTTACCGCGAAATTACGGTCAAGCTGTCCCAGCACGATGCCATTATCCCTCTGCTGCCGGTCAGCCAGGATGCCGGTGAAGTACAAAAGATCCTGCCGCAGATTGTCCTGTGGCGGCGGCATAACAACCTGGAACCTCGCCTGCCCGTCGTACCTGAAGACCATGGCCGCTACTGGCTGAACCGCCCTAACCTTGCGCTACTGATAGATTTAAAGACGCTGCTTGACACGCTCGGTGAAAAAAAGACCTTTAAGCATCTCGCCATCAGTTGGAATGCCACGATACTTTACGAGCAGGGCAATGCCAACGCGGGCTACTGGCAGTGGGACAAAATGGTTGCCAGCCCTACGCAGCCGTTTTTAGTCTCAGCAAGCGACAGCCCGGAATGGGCGGAACTACCCTGGTGGCTGATTGTTTCTCCGGCGCTATTCTGGGCGCTGACGTTCTATTTACTGACGCAATATCAGGCGAACAAACGCCGTCGGGACATTGCCGACCTGCGCGCCCGCTACGCCGAACTCACGCGACTCAATACCATGGGGGAGCTGGCGGCCGGCATGGTGCATGAGTTGAATCAGCCGCTGACCGCCATTATGAGCTATAACCAGGCGGCAGTGCGCCTGATAATGCAGGGCAACCTGACTCAGGTTTCCGGACTGCTGGATGCCTCGGTAGTGCAGATAAAGCGAATTAATGCCCTGCTTAGCCAGTTCCGACAGAAACTAACCCGCGAGCAGGCAGAATACCAGCCGGTGGATCTCCCGAGGCTTTGGCTGCGTGTCTGTAAGCTGCTGGATAACGAGCTGCAGGCAGAAAAAATTCGTGCAACCGCGCATTTTGCCGACTCGCTGCCGCCGCTGTTTGCTCCCCCGCTGTGGGTGGAGCAAATCCTGCATAATATCGTCAACAACGCGGTGCAGGCGCAAACCGGCGGCTCTGGCTGGATCCATCTGCAGGCCAGCGCTGAAAATAACGGCATTGTATTAATGCTAACCGACGGTGGTCCGGGGTTATCGCCCGAAGCGCTTGAGCACGTTTTCATCCCGTTCTTTACTACTCGCGCCAGAGGGATTGGGCTTGGGATGGCGCTCACCGACACGCTTGTTCAACGCCTGAATGGCACCATCGAGGCCAGCAATATTCCCGGGCGCGGCGCCTGTTTCAGACTCTGGTTTCCACTCAACAGCGAGGAGAAATAATGGATCAGTGCATTTGGCTTATTGATGACGATGCGGCGATCCGCGACTCGCTGAAGCTCCTGCTCTCAACGGTTGGCTGGCAAACTCATACCTTTGACAGCGCCCAGGCTTTTCAACAGCACGCAGGCGACCTTAGTCAGTTGGCAGGTTGCATGCTGCTCGATATCCGCATGCCGGGCAAAACCGGGCTAACGCTGCTGGATGAATGGATGCAACAGGGGCTGGCGTTATCGGTAATCATCATGACCGGGCACGGCAACATCGACCTGTGCCGCCGGGCGTTTAAAAACGGGGCCTTTGAGTTTCTGACCAAACCGATTGATGCCGACCTGCTGTTTGAAGTAGTCGGGGCCGCGATGGAGCAACAAAAAACGCGCCTTGAGGAAAAACAAAAATGGCTGCCGCTGCAGGCGAAACTCGCCACCCTGACCGCTCGCGAAAAGGAGATGCTTGAGCAGCTGATTCAGGGCTACTCCAGCAAGGAAATTGCCCAGCAGTGCTCGCTTTCTCCACGCACGGTCGAGGCACACCGCGCCAATATTTTCACCAAACTGGAAGTGAACTCGCTGCCTAAACTGCTGAAAACCTACGGCGATATCGCCAAAGAGGCTAAGTAAAACTACCTGGAAAGTTAGGTGTTCGCGCCAATTTTCCGCCCGCGCCTCGTTTCATAGTATTGCCCCATAACGAACAACTCTGGAGCAACATCATGAAACGTCTTCTGTTAAGCGCCCTACTGCTGGGCAGCGTAGTCTCTACCGCCAGCGCGGCAACCGGCGTGCTGAGCCAGAAAAACCTCTCCCTCGATCTGGCTGATAAGCTGGCGCAGAGCGCGCTCCAGGTTTGCGCCAAAGATAACTATAACGTCGCGGTGACCGTGGTTGACCGATCCGGCACGCCACTGGTCATGAAGCGAATGGATAATGCCGGGCCGCACACCGTTGAAGCCAGCCGGATGAAAGCCTGGACCTCGCTGACCACCAAAAACCCAACCGATAACGTGATGAAAGGCTCCCAGTCCAACGCGGGCGCGGCCAATATGCGCGATATTCCGGGCTTCCTGCTGCTGGGGGGCGGCGTGCCGGTGAAAGCGGGTGAACAGGTGATTGGCGCAGTCGGCGTAGGCGGCGCACCGGGCGGGCATCTGGACCAGGCCTGTGCGCTTGAAGCGCTGAAAACGGTCGAGAACGAACTGAAGGCCGGGTAAAAATCGCGGGCGGCGAATGTGCCGCCCGTTTTGCATTTCTAGTGATGCAGCATCTCGTCGACAACCTGAGCTTTGGTCATGTTGTACGGGTAATACGTTGGCCAGTTATCCATCTCTTTCAGCAAGGCATCCTGAGATTCGCTGCCCATAAAGATATGGAAATGCTGCGACTGACGCGGGGCGATGATGTGGTCGCTGAACTGTACGAATTTTGGCGCTTTTGACTGAGCGTCTTTGCACTCAAACAGGTAGCGGACGCCCTTCTTTACCGAGCTGTAGGTCAGGATTTTATGGCCAGCGTAGTCGTAGCGGCAGGTTTGCACCTGTTTGCCAACGTGGAACTCAATAACATTATTTTCAATTCCGATCGTCTCAACGTTTGTCGCATAACCTTTTTTATAATACGCCCCGTACGCCTCCGGGCTTTTACCACTCATTTTGGCTTTTTTCTCCAGCACAGGATCCAAATCGCCGCTTAACAGATATGGATTGACCGACTGCCAGATGCCGTCCCAGTCAGATAAAGACCGGTCTTTCACATTGGCATCATCAAAGATCCCTTCGCTGGCTTTCTGTTCGACCTCGGTCAGGGGCTTAACGTGATGGTGGCCATGGGCAAAGGCCTGTGTACCTGAGAGGAAAACCCCCATACCCAGAATAAAGGCCGATTTTCTCATTATCATAACGCTCTCCTTTGCGGTCCAATCGCAACAAAAGAAATGTTATAACATAACAAATATCAATTTAACAGAATGCAGCGCTACAGCCCTGCCTGGCAATAAACGGGGCTTTCAGCAAAAGGAAAGTGGTATTCCTGGCGTCCGGCAGGTGACGGAGAAGCACTCCCTCCATTATCAGGATAATGTCATTCGCATCTGCTCTGCGAGCTCATCCAGCAGGGCAAACCGGCGGCGGTACTCCGCTCGTTTTTTACTGGGTATGGCATCAAGTTCTTTGCGTGCAAGGTGCAGAGGCAATATATAGTAGCCCTCATTATTCAGGCGGCCCCCCTGGCTTTGCCAGAAATTATCATAGTCCGCATACATTTGAGCCGCCTGCCCCCGATAGCGTGCGTTGCGATAAATATGCACCTCATTGCCGACGGCCAGGATTTGCTCCGCCCGCATATGCCGGGCAAAATGACACACAGCATCCAGCACAATACGTTTCGGAAATAGCCCATAACAGGCTTTTGTTGCTGACTGGATAATTTCATGGGAGATATCGCCACTCGCTCCCTGCAACCCACCAATAAACAGCGTGCTTTTCCCCTGATACCGGCAGAGAGTATAAGTAATCTTTGCCAGTACCCGAGCCTGCACATCATGAATGACCATTGTGCAGTCTCCCTCTTTATCCAGATTCACCTCACTGGTCAGGGCGATATAAAAGTCATGACCTTCTTTGCCTTCAAGTGTTGCCAGACGCAAACCACGCGGTGATAGCCAGTCCATTCGCTGTTCATAAGACAGTCGGGCACTCATCGTCTGGTAGTGAAAAAGTAAAGCGTGAAGTGATTGCTTACGCGTGAATTTCAATGCCAGATAGGCGCGCTGCAGGCGTACAGGTAAGCGTGACTGGCAAATGAGAAGTCTCTGCAATTCGGGGAGACACACCAGCATATCCAACAGTTGCCAGGTGGACAGAGGAGCCTGTAAGCCACGCCATAAAAATTTGCGGCGATAGTTTGCTTTATTCCAGAAATCACCGGGTTGCCATTTCCCGCTCAGCAGAATAACAAATAGTTGCCACGCAGACTTAGGTGAGACATCCTGCAACGAGCTTTCAGTTATTTGAGCCATGCTCATCATCCTCAATAATAAAATATCGCGAATGTGAACAAGCAAAACATTAACGCCGTTATAAAAGACGAAAAGCTATATTACTCAATATCAACAGGCAATATTTTGTATATTAAATGATTAAAACTAAAATATTACCCTCCCGACTGATGCGAACACAGCACCATTGATTAAGAATATTCCCTCTCACTATCTGAACCGTGGCGGTGAGAATTAGAACAATCTGCGTCTCATTCAAGAGTAAAGTTTGGCACCTGTGCAAGCCTCTGGGGAGCACTATACCTTTTTATTTGCAGCTGATGTGGGCTTAAGATCGCGGTGGGTTGCTGTTTCTCTTGGTAAAAAACCGAGCGCGGGTTTACCCGCGCCCGGTCTACTTTTTCTACCGCACTGCGTTAGAAGCTGAAGCGATAGCCTCCGTTGATCTGCCGCTGGTTGAAGCGCTTGCCCGTAATACTGTCTGCTTCAAGGTAAAGCGTATGCGTATTGTTCAGGCTGGCACTTACCCCCAAACCATTGCTCCACGCGTTGCCTTTAAAGCTATGGGCTTCACGAGCG
>NZ_DASYBS010000134.1:0-1949 GCF_036500665.1 Cedecea sp. | reverse complement strand
ACCCCAGCCATCATCAATCAGGAAGAGGAGCTTTGCAGGTCGGGGAATATACATGCGCGGGATTATAACGGGCTACGGTAGCTGAAAAAAGCGCCTTTCTGACAGCGCCTTAGCTCCCGCCGCAGGCGGGCTACTGTTCATGTCAAACACAGCGTCTGGCGCGGTGCCGTCATCCGTCTGCTGTGCACCAGTTACGACCGGGTCAATCCCACGCTCCTGCCCGGTCATGGCCACCTTCGTGATGAGAAGCAGTGGAAACTGCTATCTGCAAGCGCAATATCAACGCCACTGGAAAGTACACTTCGCCAAAAAGACCAGCGGTGCCTGGCGCAGCGTGAAATACCTTGGCCGGTACCTGAAACGCCCGCCGGTGGCGGCGTCACAACTGCGTCATTACCGCGGCGGCACCGTGGTACACCAGTATAACGACCACAATACGCAGCAGCACAAACGCCAGAAACTGACTCAGGAAGAAATGCTGTGGCGTTACGTCAGCCATATCCCGGCACGGCATTTTAAAATGGTGCGGTACTACGGTTTTCTGGCCAACCGCAAGCGGGGCACGCTGCTGCCGAAGGTCTACAACGCGCAGGAGATGACGGTAAGGGAAAAGCCGAAACGGCCCGGGCTTAGCGGTGCTGATGAAAGGCTTCCTGGGCACAGATCCGTATAAATGTATTCTGTGCGGCGATCGGCTACGTTTTGCCGGCGCCGTAGCGGGCGAACACGCCACAAAAATGCTCTCTGACAGGCTGCACCGGATGGCGAAAAAACGATGGCTTCAGATATCTGAGCTGGATGAATGCGCCTGAAAAATGGGTTTTAGATTAAAAACACATCACAATCGTTATTTTTACGCATTAGCACGCGCCAGACCTCACCTCATGCAGCTATTCCTCATCACTGTTCATGGTTAGGAGACTCAAAAAGGGTCGATTGAATCCCCTAACCATGAACGTCACAGGATGGTGTCCATTAAACGGTCGTTTTATGGAGTGAGAGATGTTTCTGTGTTAAGGAATTGGGCTAGTTATTTTATTCATCAGAACCATTCATACCTCTGGGCGATAAATAAACCATTTAGGTTCTGTTTTTTTCAATACAGAAAAATATCCTTTAATACCCGTCTCAAAAAGGGTTACACTTTCGGTTGAGGCTATGACTGGTCGCCCAAGTTTATTTGCCAGCTTCTGTGCAAATCCTGATGCACCTGTTTTACAGGATACCAGTCGTATTGGTTCATTCTTGTCAATTCCTGCCAGGACAGGGTTCAGTTCTTTGGCCAGTGTATCTGCATCCACTGCAGAGGCTCCAGCAAAGTCGCCTTTAAACAATCCCTCTTCCAGGTCGCCATGCCCTACTATATTGAGGCGTGTTTTTACCCCCCCTTCCGGATGGTCATAGAAGTATTCAAAATTTTCTTTTCTGCTAGGCTTAACAGTCCCAGCTTTTAATTCTTCTACTGTTTTACGTATTTCTCCTCCCTTACCATCCGCCTTATATATAAAGTTACGAGCTTCATCTAAAGTTCTGTCGTACTCGCCATACGAGACATAAGTTTCTAATTTGTTGACACCAACTTTGTTCCTGCGCGATAATGGGGGTGACATTTCAATATCTTTTTCCCAGTCCACTACAGGTACTTTTTTATTGTCTGCCGGTGACTTACCTTGTATATCTGGGTTCATTCCCCCCTTTCCCCGCACTATCCTGAAATCATCACCATTGACGCTGCCGCTGCCGTAAGGTTTTAATGCTCCGTCAGGGTCCTTGTAGAAAATATCATAACTGTTGACGCTCCCGGGAGTTTTTCGTGCGTATAGCGGGTAACCTTCCGGGTGCATCGTCCCCACCACACGCTGATACCCATTATCAGGGTCCGCAGGTCCCAGTTTCCATGCCCTGTCTGAAGGTTTTGATTCAGTTCTCGCCAGCGGAGGGACTTCCGA
>NZ_DASYBS010000133.1:0-5430 GCF_036500665.1 Cedecea sp. | reverse complement strand
GCTTTTAGCCCCGATTTCGCGCTGTATGGTTTCTACCGCAGGCCAGGATAACCCTTCGTTATTGCTGTAGTCCGCCAGGCGGGCCATGACGGCGACGCGAGAAAGGATAAGACCGGCATGTGCGCACCCTTCCCATACAAGACCATGAAGTTTGCTGCTCATTTGCTCTCCCTCCGCATTGCCCGCGCTATCCCCGCGGCTATCAGACCAGAACGATGATACGCATCCATCACTGTGCCGCTGACCACTATCGGTGGGTTCAGGGGCTGGACATTATCCGCCCAGATAGCCATGATGATTGACAGATTTTCATGCAGATGCTGCGCATGGTTATGAATGGATTCAAGGCCAGAAGCTGTCTTCAGTGACCGTTGAATCAGCGCCTGCTCCATGGCGTTAAAGGCTGTGATGTACATCTCTTTGAAGTGTGCGGCACGTTTGCCAGTGAAGCTCATCGCGAGGAATGCGAAACCGTCGCGGGTGATTTGGTAGCAGGGAAGTTTGCGGCCTGATGTGTCGGTATAATCACTGAGCTGAAAATTAAGCGCAGTGAAGCCAGGTGAACATTCCAGTGACTGGATTTTTTGAATTACGTTTTTGTGTTCTTTGACGAAATAAGCCGCGACAGCCAGCGACGTAGTCACTGCGCGACCGTTAACGAAGGTGATTTCAGGTTGTTCGACGGTTGGGATAGTAGCCATGATGGCAGCCTCTGTAGAGTGTTTTTTACTACCACCCACAGATGCGAAGCTATGATTGGTGGTAGCCCAGACGGAGTTCGCATTACCGGCCTCTACAGATACCGGCGCTTCCGAAGAAGCCCCCGCCTGAGCCACCATGGATAGGTGCACAAAGGCTGCGCGCATAAAAAAACCGCTTGAAGCGCGGTTATGCGCTGTAGAGAATTCCGGGATGCGAAGCCCGGCAACGGATTTTGCCGCTGCCAGAGCACTATAACGCCCGGAACTCAGAGAATCAATATTTGACTTATTAATTAATGTGCATACAATAAATTCATGGAAATAACTTTTGACCCAAAGAAAAGCGAGAGCAATCTGCAAAAACACGGGTTCCCTCTCGCTGACGCCAAAAATCTGGACTGGGATGGCATGGTCGTTTTCGAGGATGACCGATGTGATTACGGAGAGACACGATACATTGGCCTCACTTACGGTATCGCTTATCTCGCTGACAGAATATTCTCGGTCTGTTTTACCGAAACCAATGACTTCGCAGCCTGTAGAATTATCAGTCTGCGCCTCGCAACTAAACAGGAGATGAGAAAATATGCCGAAGCTTAAACCCGGAACCATCTTCCCGACTGACGAGGAAGATACAAAAATTCGTGAAGCTGTTGCTGATGACCCGGATACGATGCTTCTTGAAAAAAGTGAAGTTAAACTCATGCCGCTGTCAAAAATCATTAAAGCCCGGCGTGGACGACCTTCCTCAGATAACCCCAAAACACGAATAACCATCCGTTGTTCGCCAGAGGTAATTGACGCCTTTAAATCTACCGGCAGAGGCTGGCAGACCCGCATGGATGCCGCACTCAAAGACTGGCTTAAACAGCACAACCCTGCTGACGTATAAATATGTTTCTCTGCGGCACCCTGCACGGTGCCGCTTCTCATTATCCCCATCACTTATCTGTCCTCCTGAACCTGGCACGGAACACAATCAGCGGTGCCACATATTCCCAGTCGTAGTCAGTACGGCGGTATATAACGCGCTGACCTACAGGGTCATAACCCGTGACGTTAACGACAATGCCGTGTTGATCCCGGTAGTATTGGTTCATTGGCTCGATATATTCGGTCACGTCAGTCCCCCATCAATTCAGAAGCGTAACGCTCAGCAATCCACTGAATGCCACGAGGAGTTACACGAGTTTGCGTGAACGCATGACCAAAATCAGAAGTGCCCGTTTTAACCGTGAATAAGCCGTCACGCTGGCGTAATGCATGCGGCAGCAGATTGCCTGATTGACGGAAAAGGACCTTATCTCTGACCAGGGCGTCGATCATGGCTTTCTCAGGCATGTTCAGGATTTTCGCCGTCTCACGTAGACCTTTGGCACCACCGGCTTCTACGTAGTGATTGACGAACGCCACCTTTGGCGCGTCCTGCTGCACCTTGTGGACCAACTGCGTATTCTCTTCTGCAAGGTCAGCAGCCAGACGTAACGCTTCAGGGAGAGACCGGGGAATTTGGGGTGCCTGCAGTTTTTTCAGCTTCTCCAGAACAACGCGTCGGACCGCTTTGGATTCACGCATTGATACCAGAGTGGCTTGATCAGAAGACAGGCTTATAACTTCAGATTCTGTTTTGTTCGAATTCTGAACTACAAAAATTTTGTAGTGCTCCCCATCCAGCTCATCTTTAATGCGGTCGATAAAAACATTGTTGCGGATCGGATTTTCGCTGTACTGGCAACGAACCTCATTGACAATAGCCAGGAGTTCATCCGACCTGATTAGCGACGCCTCAAAGTTTCCAGCCAGAGCGGCTACAGGTGAGTGGTTTACGGATGTGTTATTTTGATGCCGCATTGTTCTGTCCTCCCCGGGAAATGAAATATCCCACAACCCATTCAGCAAAGCTGTGGTTCACCTTAATCCACTCACCCGCTACTCTTAGGGCACGAAACACAATCAGTGGTGCTGCACACTTCCACTCGTAACCCGGGCGTTGGTAAACAACTTTCTGCTCCTCAATATCGTGATCAAGAATCATGACTACGTGGCCAAGGCCATCACACCAGTGGCTGCCGATATCCGGGTAGTTAGTCGTCATCAGCCACGCCTCCACTCTTCGTAGATACGCTGCAGTAGCTCAGGGAAGCGCGATTCATAGAAATGGGGCTGGGTTTCCCTCGGATTATTCGGTGAGGTGATATTTTTTCCGAACAGCAGGCCGCTGATGGTAACCGACCAGAATTGTTTTTCACCATGCCTGGAGCTTGGGCGGCGTTTACGCTCAACGATCCGCAGGCGCTCCAGGATACGATAAGCCACTGGCGTACTCATCGTGCTGCTGTTCAGTTTTAACAAGGTAGTAATCGCAGCCGTGGGTCGGCTGGAGCCGTCAACAGCATCCGCCGGGGCATCTATGGCATATACCGGCATCAGAGCTGGCAGCCCCGCCAGCTCCTGCAGCTTCTGCAACGCCCCCAGACGTGACGACTGAGAGAGGTTCAACAACCGGGTGGCAGACTCCACGATTAACAGACCGGCCTGTATCTGGTCTGCTTTGTTCGCGGGTAACTGCGGTACCGGCACACTGGACTGCTCCAGCGCAGTCATGTGGTCGAACACCTTCGCCTGCAGCTCGTAGCTGTAGCTCATTGCCATCAGGCAGGCTTCGCGCTTGGGCAGGCGGTAAATCTTACGAGTTGCCTGAGCGCCGTTACCGACGGTGAAAATATCATCAAGGAAAAATTTCCCTGATGTTGATTCACCAATTACACGCGGTACTTTCTTCAGAAAGTCGTTGTGTTTAAGTCTTGCGTAACCTTTACTGGGAAACTCAGCCCCGGCGGCGATCGCTTTCGATTCACGCTCAGCGTTGATGTAGTCCACCAGCTCCAGGCTGGTCATAGTGATCCCGGTTGCCGGTAGATTAGTCATTATGTGTCTCCTGCTGTTGTTGACGAAAATCACCCACAGCCCATTCACGGAACCTGTGGTTGATGGCTTCCCATCCGCCCGGTATTCTCACCACATAGCAATACGTGACCTCGCCCTTGCCGCCACGTACCGGTAACGCGCGGAGTTGCGAACGCTGATAATTTGCGGTTAAATTGCTCATGCGGATTTCTCCATGCACAACGATTTATTCGCCACGATGCCCGGGGCTGCACGCTCGCGGGCATCACTCTTTACTGGTGCACAAAAAACCCGGTAAACCAGCGTCGTGTGCTCCTGTAATTTTGCAATGGCCCGGTAAAGTTCATCATCGATAGCCGCGCGCTCATGCGGTTCAATCACGCCATCTTCGATAACCTTCCTTACCTGCTGTGAATAACGGGTAATTTGCTCAATAGCCTCCAGCAGACGCTGGTTAATATCCCCGTTATCCACCTCTTCGAGGTCTGGTAGCGGGACGAACGCCCCACCTGATGCCCGGCAAACTGCATGCGCAATATGGTGATGGCCACCAGCCTGTTGCAGCACCATTGCCCAGCCGAACGGCAGGATCTGATCGCCATCCGTACGAAGACGGTTAAATAACGAATTTTCAGTAACCCCAATCCATTCCGCCGCTTCGGCATAGCCGCCTGGAAAATCGGTTATGGTCTTTTTGATAGCGCCCACCAGCCAGGTGGGCTGTTTTTCTACTTTCCACTGCGGTTCGTTACCCACGGTTAACCTCTGGATTCTGTGGTAATGTCACAACTTGTGTGCGTGCTAGGCTACGTTTGTCTTATGGCCGGTAGAGCGCCGTAAGTAGGACCAGCTGACATCAGGACGCAGTTCTTCGCATGTCACTACGCCGTTGGTCGCTTTTTCTATCTCGGGGCAACGTTCAGCAGGAATCTGCCGAATCCCATTTGCCCATTGGGAAATGAGCGATGCATTGACGCCAATGGCTTTCCCAAGCTGCGTAGCCAGTCCCCGGCGCTGTTCAGTAAAAATTTTTAGGTTCATAGATGCTTATTTTTTTGAAAGTGACAAAGTGAATATAGCGAAACGCAAAATAACAAGCAAGGATTTAAGCGTTACGCGCATATACGATTTTTGCGTTTTGCTATGTAATTTCGGTATGAAAGATATTGATGAAATAAGACGAGAAAACATGCGCCTGTTAGAGGCAGAGTTAGGCGGCCCTACTGAGGCCGCTAATCGTGTTGGCATGTCCCCGGCTCAATTTGCCAACCTGAAAACGGGCGCAAAAGACTCCAAGACTGGAAAGCCAAGAGGCATGCGTAAGAGTACTGCCAGGCGTATTGAGGAATCAGCAGGGAAACCCGTAGGCTGGTTAGATACAGAACACTCATCCCCAACCCTGAGAGAGCCGTCAGAACACATTAAAATCAATGAATTATTCTCCAGCGCACGTCCTGAACAACAGGCCGTCGCGCGCTATTTCCTATTGAGATCCAGTGATACATCCCCTGAATGGGTAGACGCTGATGCCAGAGCTTATGCTGACTCGTTGGAATCAAAAGCAAAAAAATGGCTTGAGGGGGACAGCTCCCTGAAGGAACCAAAGAAAATCAAAGCTTAAGCTGGTTTGGTCTGAAGGTAACTATATTGATTGATTCATGTATCAAGAGAATCCCACTCTGGTGCTGAGGGATCCCCATAAATCAGCGCTAATAAACCAACACCATATTTCGGTAGGTTTTGGCGAGGTGATTAAGAACGGTGCTCAGCACCGTTTGCTTTAAAATTAGCGGGGAGTGTCTTAAGACATTCTCCGCTAACG
>NZ_DASYBS010000132.1:0-19343 GCF_036500665.1 Cedecea sp. | reverse complement strand
GTTAGCGGAGAATGTCTTAAGACACTCCCCGCTAATTTTAAAGCAAACGGTGCTGAGCACCGTTCTTAATCACCTCGCCAAAACCTACCGAAATATGGTGTTGGTTTATTAGCGCTGATTTATGGGGATCCCTCAGCGCTGATGCGGGCTTTTTATATTTTAAAATATAAATTTAAAGATGTTTTTAGTCGGTTATTTGTGTTTTATTTTTTTCATTAAGTTAAATTTGATTGTCTTCGAGTGCAGTTTTTTTATTTTATCTTCTATTTGATGTCTGTCATCATTGTGCTGTATTATGACTATTTCCTTTTCTGTTTTCTTCGCGATTTTATATTCTTCCAATGCCCACTTTGATTTTGAATAGCCATCAGAACCAAAAATAATCATAGCATCAGCAGATAGAAGCTCATCATACACTCTTTCTTGTTTGTTGTTGCTATCATTGTTTATTATATCTATATAAGAAATGAAACCATGTTTTTTTATTATTCCAGAAAGGTGTTCTAGTAGGTAAATATCTATTTTATGATCTCTTGTTGTATAGCTAACGAATATTTTTGGTTTTTTGTTTGATTTGTAATATGCGATTGCAATTGATAGTAATGTATATATTATAGCAGGTGATAATGTTTTTGATATAAGTGATGACAAAAATAGAATGATTCCATAGATTACGAAATAAATAATCATGCTGTTATTGAATAATGATGAGAACCAGTTTGACTTTTTAGTGGTAATGGGTGATAGGTTATTTTTTATTAATATTTTATTTTTATATTTGTTTTGCCTTACTCTATTACTTTTTTGATAAAAATAGGTGGCGGCATCGGCTATATGAAACAATATTGTTATTATAAACGTAATGCATAAAGTGATGGATATGATTTTCTCATTGTCAATGTCAATTGGTTTTTTAAAGTTATAATTAGATAAAAGAAAACCATTGAAAACTCCAATGGTAGTTATACATAATTTTTTCACTTCAAATGAATATTTGCTTATCTCTAATATTGACGCGTGCATTTCATTAATTTCATTGAATATGATTTTATCACTTTTATTATCTTTGGTAATTTTTGAATATTTTGATTTTTTAAATGATTTGTGAAATTGACTCATTATTTTCCTGTTTCAAAATGGATTTTGAATGAATGTTTTTTATTTTTATTAGAAATTTATTTACGCTGATTTTTCATGTCGTTGTAAGCTATGATGTCGTGATTTTTATTTAACGTTACCGTAAGTGAATCAAAAAGATCATTTAAATTTAAATCCAACCCCACAGCAATCACCGCAATCACCTCCAACGTCGGATTTCTAACTCCGCGCTCGATCCCACTGATATAAGTACGATCTAAGCCACATTTATCCGCAAAGCCTTCCTGAGATAACCCCGCCTCTAGGCGAAGTTTTCTAACTCTTTGCCCAAATTGAGCTGTGATATTTTTTGTATTTTCCATGCGGATAAGCATTATCCTTCGTTGCTTATCAGACCACGGACTATGAGTCACATTTATGAATTGTTTTACTGTTATGAGAACTGAGATTTAAAGATTAGATGGGATCGGAAAATACAAACAGGTTGGCAAGATCGATGTTTAAACCAATGGCAATGATGTGAAGCACTTCCAGAGTGGGGTTTCTAACGCCGCGTTCAATTCCACTGACATAAGTACGATCCAAGCCGCATCTTTCTGCAAGGGCTTCTTGAGAGAGACCTTTTTGCAATCTCAGTTGCTTAACACGTTGTCCCAGCTGGGCCTGGATTGAATTGGATGTTTTCATGTGATCAGCATCTTGTTTTGATGCTTATGAGTCCACGGACTATTAGTCACATGCGTTAATTTATGTGCTATGATGTGACTTATAGTCAACATCAAAGGAGGTTGTATGAAAGCACAGGACTGGCATCCGGCGGATATCATCGCTGGCATCAGGAAGAAAGGCACATCGCTGGCGGCGTTATCCAGGGACTCCGGGCTGGCGTCTTCGACGCTTGCAAACGCGTTAACCCGACGCTGGCCGAAGGGGGAGCGGCTTATTGCGGAAGCGCTGGGCAAGCAGCCGGAAGAGATTTGGCCTTCGCGCTATCCGGCTTTGAATCCAGGTGCGGTGGAAGAGGGTAATATTCACTCCCACTGTGACTGATCGTAAAAACAGGTCGGTTCCGCTGAAGAAACTGACCTGTTCAACATCCTAATGTTACTTATGCAGCGCCAGCCCCTTAATCACCTTATCCACCACCTTCTTCGGGCCGCGCATTGCCAGGCCGACCAGGTTCATGCTGTCGGCATCTTCTGCTCTGAATACTTCCCGGTTGGCTGCGTCATGCCCGGTGGAAAACATGGCGTGCACGTACGGGATCAGGGTTAGCTCGCGCTCCAGGCCTTTGCGGTGTGCGGTTTGCAGCCCGGCGAGGTCGGATTCGAAAATCAGCATCGGCTGGCCGGACAAATTGCCGTATTCGCGGCCTTTCGCGTCTATATAAGGCGCACCCATGATTTCCGGGGAGGCGGCGGCCACGCCGGTGCCGAGAAAAGCCACCACGTTCAGGCGCTGCCAGGTGGGTAAATCGTCGCGTACGATAAAGGCAATTTTGGTATCAAACATCTGTCCTGCTTCTCCGTTCATTTTTCTGAGAAAGCATCATCGAAGATGGCAGGGCGGTCAGTATAGAACGTTTGTGCAGCGGCGCTGGTAGGCGAGAGGGGAGAGGCGATAGGCGCGCTGGAACCAGCGTCCCATGTGGCTTTGGTCGGCAAATCCGGTTTGTGAGGCGACCAGAGCTGGCTCCTTCCCCTGGGCCAGCAGCGCACGGGCGGTGCGCAGGCGCAGCCGCACAAGATAAGCGTGAGGCGACTGGCCAAAAGCCTGCTTAAACTGGCGGTTGAGTCGGAACCTGTCGATGCCGGAGTGCAGCGCGAGCTCGTCCAGACCGATGTCCAGGTGCATACGATCGTGAAGAAAATCCCTGACCTCATACATTTGCCGAAGCGCATCGTTTGAGGCCGAAGGCGGCCTGATGCTGATGTGGCGGGAAAGCAGGGCGACAAGATGGTCGAGCGTCTGGTCGCGGGCGAGTCGGCCTTCGCGATGGTGGACGGCAAAAAATGCCTGCTGGATAGCAATACTGAGCTGCGGGTCGTCCGCCAGGGTGTTATGGAAGGCGGCTTCCAGCGTGGCGATATTGCCCAACCCACGGCGCTGCATATTCTCGCTCACCCAGGCCTGCGGCAGGTAGAGCATCGCGTAGGTAAAGCCTTCTGCTTCGGGAGCGTGGCCGTCGTGCACCGCGCCGGGTTCAATCAGAATGGCTCTGCCCGGATGGCTGGTGTGCGTGGTGCGGTGGCAGTTAAAGCGCTGGAGCCCTTGCTGCGTGATGCCGACAAGCACTTCGTCGTGGTCGTGCGCGTCATAAGCGTGGCCGGAGAAATGGGCGTTAATGCTCTCGATGCCGCTCTCTTCATCACGGTTGATATCAACCCAGTCTCTGCTGCTCGTTTTGTCGCGCGTTGTCATCCATCTGGTCTCGTTAGCTATTGAGAAGAAAACCAGTTTTCAAAAGTTAAAATGTCCGATAGCTATCAGATAGCATTCCATTTTCTTCAGTTAGCTGGTTTAAATATTCAAGTGCTTGAATATTCTCAAGCTGTATTTTTGCGTTTATTAAAGCGAACTCTTCATCCTGACTAGCTAGCGGTTCGCTGTCCACGGAAGGGGAGGCTTTGTCTATGTCGGACATGTAATTTCCCTTTTGCAGCCATTTTATCTTAGTAATGAAAGCTACCACATACGCTGGATATTGCGGTGTCGTTTAGCTAAAAACCACCATAAAGCCAGGTCGTTCAGGGAACGCTACTACGATTTCTCCAGCAGAAAGTTCCCGCCGGCCAGAGGTTGCAAAATCTCCCACCATAAGCCCGCTATATAAATCCCGGTTGATCTGCTAAAACATCTGGCGGCCTGACTACGGCAAAAGTAAAACAAGACTGAGGTAACGAGCACCATGAATAAAGCAGATCATCTCCAGGCGGTCACGGCCAAAGCCAGAGCCATCATGGCCCGTAACAATATAGAGGCTTTGGTGGTGACCACTCCGGACAACTTTTGCCATGTGACCGGGTTTGCCAGTTTCTTTATGTACACCTTTCGTCACACCGGCGCGGCGCTGGCGGTTATATTCCGGGATGAAAAGCTGCCTTCTTTGATCGTGATGAACGAGTTCGAGGCGGCAGGCCTGCAGTTTGATCTGGCGAATTATGAACTGAAGACCTTCCCGGTTTGGGTGGATGTCGATGAGCCTTTCAACCCGCAGCGGGTGATTAAAGAACGGCCGATTGGCCCGCCGGTCGAAGCTGTTTTCACGCTGCTCAAGTCCATTTTAGCGGATGCGGGCGTGCTGGATAAAAACATCGCTATCGAGCTGAATGTGATGAGCAATGGCGGCAAGCAGACCCTGGATAAGACGATCCCGAATTTACGGCTGGTGGATTCCACGGCAATCTTCAATGAGCTACGAATGGTCAAAAGCCCGTGGGAGATAGCCTTCCTGCGTAAAAGTGCGCAGATTACCGAGTATGGGATCGGTGAAGCCCTTAAAGAGATTGGCGAAGGCTGTTCGGCGTGGGATCTCACCGCCGCCTATAAAGCGGCCGTGATGCAGCACCCGGAAACCAACCTTTCGCGCTTCCATTTGATCTCGGTGGGCGATGATTTTGCGCCTAAACTCATCCCGAGCCGTGAACCCGTTAAACCGGGGGATTTAATCAAGTTTGACTGCGGCGTGGACGTAGCCGGGTACGGCGCGGATTTGGCGCGTACCGTGGTATTCGGGCAGCCAACGGCAATGGCTGAGCGAATTTACCAGACCATTTTGCAGGGCCACGAACACATGCTGAGCCTGATTGGCCCGGGTGTGAAGCTCAGTCATGTGTTTAACGACACGATGAGCAAAATCAAAGCCAGCGGCTTGCCCCATTATAACCGGGGCCATTTAGGGCATGGCGATGGGCTGTTCCTGGGCCTGGAAGAGGCACCTTTTATTAGCGCGGCGGCAACCGAAACCTTCGAGCCTGGCATGGTCTTTAGCGTGGAAACGCCTTACTACGGCATTGGCGTTGGGGCGATCATGCTGGAAGATATGTTGCTGATAACCGACGACGGCTATGAGCTGTTTAGCCAGCTACCCCGAGAATTACGGCGCTTCGGGTAAGCTTAATCAGGGGGCATTAAGATGCCCCTTTATTTTTGCCCTCAGCTAAAAAATGCCAGCTTAAAGGCAAACAGCGCCAGGAATAGGCCGGTGGCTTTTTCCAGCATATAAACCATGCCGGGGCGGGTGCGGACCTTCTCGGCAAGCGAAGTCGTCAGGAAGATCATTATCGAACAGTAGATAAAGGTCAGCGCGGCCGCTGTGCCCGCCAGAATCCCGAAGGTCGGGATCCCCAGACTGCGCGCCGGGTCGATAAACAGCGGCAGGAACATCACGTAGAACAGAATAGGTTTGGGGTTCATCAGGGTGATGGCCATGCCCTGTAAAAACGGCGTTCTTTTGCCGGTCACCGGCGGCGGCGGCGCGCCGGTTTTCGCCTTCATCAGCAGTTGCGCGCCCATCCACAGCAGGTAAGCGGCACCCAGCCATTTAATCACCTGGAAAACGTGAGGCGAGGACTCAAGCAGCGCCGCCACGCCCGCGATAGCCAGCCACAGCAGCACCTGGTCACCCAGCAAAATCCCCATCAGACAGAGATAGCCGCTGCGCGCGCCGCCTTTGCTGGCGCTGGTGATCAGGATCAGATTGCCGGGGCCGGGAATGATTAACAGCAGGATGAAAGAGACGACAAAGGTGCCGTAATGGATGATGCCGGGCATGCTCAGGTTTTCCTTAAAAGTGCTTGGTTCAGGTGCTGCGTTCTTGCTTTTATGCGCCGTACTGGCTGGCTTTATGATGGGAAGGAAGGCCGGTAGGCGGCAACCGAAAACCGTGATATGTTTTCCTTATCTATGAAGAAATTCGATTTGTCGAAGCCTGTCCTTTCCAATAACTGACTGAAAATATGGCCGGAATAAAGCTTAATCAGCTGGAAATGCTGATAGCCGTAGTTGAAAACAATGGTTTCAGCGCCGCAGCCGCAGCAATGGGCTGTACGCAGTCGCGCATCAGCCATGCCATTGCCGAGCTGGAGCAGCATCTGAATGTGCGCCTGCTGCACCGCTCGCGCAGCGGCTGTGTGCCGACTGCCGCCTGCACGCAGATCCTCAAAGATGCTAAAAAAATCATGCAGCTGCTGGACGGCATTGAGCAGACGGCGGCGGAAGCGCCACAGCTTGCCGGGCGTGTGCGGGTAGCCTGCTTCCGCAGTGCGACGGCGAACCTGCTGCCGCCTTATTTTGAAGCGCTCGCCACGGCCTTGCCCGATATCCATCTGGATATTGATGACAGCGCGACGGAATACCATCACCTCAACGACGCGGTGGTGTCCGGGCGGGCGGACATCGGCATTACCATTCAGGGCTACCCGGACTTGCTGCACGGCGTGCCGTACATCAGCGACCCTTACGTATTGATGCTGCCCCGCAGCTTTCGGTTACAGCAGCCCTTTAGCTGGCATCAACTGGAAAACCTGCCGTTTATCCAGCCGAACGCCAATACATTAAGCCCCGCCGTGGAGCGCTGCCGTGAGATGGGGCTGCGTAATGAGGTGGTGCATAAGCTGGCCAGCGACAGCGGCATTGTCGGGCTGGTGAATCAGGGCCTGGGGTTCTCCATTATGCCGTGGCTGTCGGTGTTGCCGGTGCCGGAGAATATGCGCATTCTGGATTTGCCCCAGCCTCTGCGCCGCCATCTGTTTATCGTCACGCGCCCGGAATTGCGTCATGACAAAGTGATCGCCACGCTGATTAACTTCCTGCGTGATAAGGCGCTGATCCGCACGACCAGCGTCTGGCGCTCGGGCATGCTGGCTTTCGATTACTGATCGGCTTCCAGCCATTGGCTGGTCAGTGAGATGGTCTGAAAGTCAAAGTTGATGCGCATCCGCACGCCGAGCGGGAGCGTCAGCATTGGGTGCGTGTGGCAGCAGTCGAAATCGGACACGACTGGGATCTCGCGGCCATTCAGCACTTCCCTCAGGATTTGCAGCGGCGTTTTTCCGCTGCCCTGGTCGTCAAACAGCTCGTGCCTGCCGAGCACAATGGCGGCGATGCGGTCGAACACGCCGCACAGTAAAAGATGGGAAAACTCTCGCTCCAGCTCCGCCGCGCTATGCAGGCTGTCCTCAATAAACAGAATATCGCCCCGGTTGATATCGGGCATGTATTCGCTGCCCCAAATGCCATAAAGCGTATTCAGGTTGCCGCCAATGACGCGGCCTTCCACGTTGCCCGAGCCCTCGAAGCGCCAGCTACCTGGCCGCAGGGTCTTCGCCCGGGATTGCGTTTCCCAGTCGAGCATCTCCTCGGTCCATTCTGCGGGCTGACTCAGCGTGTACGGCAACGCCTGCGGCCGGCTGAGGATATTGAGCAAATACTCAAACGTGCTGTCGACAAGGGGAGGGAGTTCGCCAAAAGAAGCGACTACCGCCGGGCCATAAAAGGTAATCAGCCCAATTCTCTGATAGATGCCGGCCAGCAGCGCGGTCACGTCCGAATAGCCGATGATAATTTTGGGATCTTTCATCAGCTGTGCGTAGTCGATATAAGGCAGCAGCGAGTTGCTGTTTAAGCCGCCGATGGCCGAAATAATGCAGCGCACGTTAGGGTCATGCAGCAGCGCATTAAACTCATCCGCCCGCTCGCGAATGGAGCCAGAACGCCAGAAATCCTTTTTGCCCGTCAGGCTGCCTTCCTGCAAATAAAACCCCTTTGACTCGATAAAAGCCTTCGCGCGTTGGTAGCGCTGCGGCGCAAAAGCGGTGGCGGCGGAAGAGGGGGAAAACACCGCGAGCGTATCGCCGGGGGTTAAAGGGCGGGCATAAATCTGGTGCATGGCGTCATTCTCCTTATTGTTTTTTAAATAATAGTGCGAAGAAGTGTTGCCACAATAGTTATTCCAATAACTCAGGGTAAATAATTAATCCTTTGTTTTTATAGGTGTAATTGTCTTTCGATCTATAGTTATTTTCCGGCAATTCTTAGCATCATGTTGAATTTGTGAACGCATTTGACTCTGCAATACTGCCCCGACGTGTGCTGAAACGTATAAGCCCGAAGGGCAAAATTGCGCGGTATGAGGAAGTGCAGAAGCATCATGATTCAACTAGAAAACATCAATAAGATCTATCCGGGCAATGTGCAGCACGCGATCAACTCGCTGAATATGACCATCAACGAAGGGGAGTTTTGCACCTTTGTTGGCCCCAGCGGCTGCGGGAAAACCACCACGCTGAGAATGATTAACCGGCTGGACATTCCGGACAGCGGTGAAGTCTATATTCAGGGGGAACCGCTCTCCCGCGCTGATATCATTCAGATTCGCCGCAAAATTGGCTTTGTGATGCAAAGCCCGGCGCTGTTTCCTCATCGTACAGTCGCGGAAAACATTGCCACCGTGCCACGTCTTTTAGGTTGGGACAAACGAGCCATTTCCCGCCGCATCGACGAGCTGGTGGCGCTGATGTCGCTCAACCCTTTAGTGCTCAAGCGTTACCCGCACCAGCTTTCCGGCGGGCAGCAAAGCCGCGTCTCTATTGCTCGCGCGCTGGCGGCGGACCCGCCAATTTTGCTGATGGACGAACCCTTTGCCGCCATCGACCCGGTGGTACGGGACAAGCTGCAGGGCGACCTGCTGGAGCTTCAGGCCCGGCTGCACAAAACTATTATTCTGGTCACTCACGACATCAACGAAGCGATTCGCCTCGGCGACCGCATTGCCATTTTCCGTGAAGGCGGGCACCTCGCGCAGTTCGATACCCCAGACAACATTCTTTCCTGGCCCGCCAGCGACTTTGTGCGCGACTTCATCGGCCCGGAACCGAACCTCAAACGCCTTGGCATGATGCGGGTCGGCGACCTGCCGCGCCACGATGTGCCGGTTCTCACTCACGATGGCGTGCCGCTATCGGGCGAGCATCCGCTGCTCGGGCAGCAGCGAGCTTTGGTTCTGGACGCCGAAGGACGGCCGCTGCACTGGCAGGAAAACGGGCAGCAGGCCGCGGTGCGTATTGCCGAAGAAGGGCAGTCGCTGCGCCATGTTTACAGCACATTGTTGGACGTACCGCAGGGCGTGCTGGTGCGCGTGACGGCGGAAGGCCACTACGCGGGCGCTATCGATAGCGGCGTGCTGAGCGACGCGCTTAACCGCCATCAGGAGCTGCACCGCAATGATTGACTGGCAATGGGTGACCGACAACCTCGAGATGATAGGCGAGCTGATGCTGCAGCATTTGCAGATGGTACTGATATCGCTGGCGATGGGTACGCTGCTGACCGCCGCGATGCTTTTGCTGTCCATCGTCTGGCCCGCGCTCTCCGGCCCGCTGATCTCATTGAGCGGCGTGCTGTTTACCATCCCGTCGCTGGCGCTGTTTATTCTGCTGCTGCCGTGGACCGGGCTGTCCGTTACCACGGCGGTTATCGGCCTGACGCTTTATTCGCTGCTGATCCTGCTGCGTAACGTGCTGGCCGGTATGCAGAAACTGCCAGCCGATGTACTGGAGTCGGGAAGGGCGCTCGGCTATACGCGCTTCGGTCGCTTTCTCGAGGTTGAACTGTTTCTGATCCTGCCCGCGCTGTTTGCCGGGCTGCGTATCGCTTCGGTCACGCTGGTCGGGCTGGTTATCGTCACCGCGCTTATCGGCCAGGGTGGACTGGGTCAGCTGATGATCCTCGGGTTTAACCAAAACTTTTTGACGCCGATCCTCGTCAGCCTGGCGCTGAGCCTGGTGCTGTCGCTGGTTCTTGACCTGCTGATCGCCCGCCTGGGGTACAGCCTGACCGGGTGGACGCGCTGATGAACATTCTCCATGACACCTGGCTGTGGTTCCTGCAGGCCGACCACTGGCGCGGCGACCTCGGTATCTGGCATCGCTTCGCAGAACACCTTTATTACGTGCTGATTAGCCTGGTGATTGGCGCGCTTATCGCCCAGCCTCTCGGCATCCTTTTGGGCTACTGGCGGCGCGGCGGCTTTCTGGCGATCAACCTGTTCAACATCGGCCAGGCGTTTCCATCGCTGGGAATAATCTTGCTGTGCATCATGCTGCTCGGTTTTAACGACGTGCCGGTGTTTATCGCCCTGGTGGCGCTAGCCATTCCGCCGATGCTGACCAACACCTACGTCGGCATCAGCCATGCCGATCAAACGCTGTGTGATGCCGCCAAAGCGATGGGCATGACGCCGCTGCAAAGCCTGCTGAAAGTGCGTATTCCGCTGGCGATGCCGCTGATTTTTGCCGGTATTCGTACCTCACTGTTGCAGCTTATCGCTACCGCCGTGGTAGCAGCCTATGCCGGGCTGGATGGCTTAGGGCGTTTTCTTATCGATGGTCTCGGACAGCGTGATTACCCGCAGGTCATCGCCGGTTCAGTCGTTATCTCATTGCTGGCGATTGGCTGCGAACTGCTGATGTCGCAGGTGGCGAAGCGCTGGTTCAATTTTGCAGTGCCAACGGCAGGCTAAGACCTGCGCACAACACAACATAAAAGAGAGAAGGGTTATGATGATAAAAAACTGGTTATCCACGGCAGGTAAGGGCTTTCGGATTACATTACTGGCCGCAGGGTTGGCAAGCGCAGGGTTTGCCGCTCACGCGGAAACCGTCACCATCGGCGGGGCGAACTACTCTGAACAAACGATACTGGCTAACATTTACGCCAGCGCGCTGAAGCAGCAGGGCATCGATGTCAAAACTCGCCTGAACCTCGGTAACCGCGAAATCATTATTCCGGCGCTGAAAACCGGCGAGCTGGACGTGGTGCCGGAATACCTGGGCGCGCTACTTAACTACTATCACGGCGGCAGCAAGTCGACCACCGAGCAGGAAGTTTCTGAGGAGCTGAAGCAGGCGCTGCCTGCGGATCTGGTTCTGCTGAACCCTTCTCCGGCCGCGTCGATTACCGCATGGGGCGTGCGTGAAGAGACGGCCAAAAAATATAACCTGAAAACGCTGTCCGACCTGGCGAAGGTTGCACCTGAGCTGGTGGTTGGCGGCCCGCCAGAAGTTGCCACTCGCGCCCTTGGCCTGCCGGGCCTGGAGCGCGTGTACGGTATCAAATTCAAATCTTTCAAGTCGCTGGATATCGGTGGCCCGCTGAGCCGCCTGGCGCTGAACTCCGGCAAGATTGACGTCGCCACGCTGGTTTCTACCCAGGGCGACCTGCTGAAGGAAAAATGGGTCGTGCTGGAAGATGACAAGCACGAACAGCCTGCGCAAAACCTGGTGCCGCTGACCCATAAAGGCGCCGTTTCGCCGAAGGTCGAAGAAATTCTCAATAGCATCTCCGCTAAGTTAACCACCAAAGATTTAATCCAGCTGAACAAGTTGGTGGATGTCGATCATAAAGATCCGGCTAAAGTTGCCGACCAGTGGGTAAAAGAGAAACTGGCCGCTAAATAAAGAGTCCCCGGCCAGGGAGGGCCATTTCACTACGAGTATCCCGACATGTCGCAAGCTACCGCCATTTTTAATCTTTTTTTCTTTAACCCTCAGGGCGATTACCGCTTTTCATGGCGGCACCCTGAGGCTCCCGGTAAAGAAATTTTCAGCCTGAAGTATTACGCCGAGCTGGCGCGTAAAGCCGAGGCGGCAACCCTCGACAATATTTTTATTGCCGATCACGTTGCCATCTGGGATACGGTGCCGAGCGGCATTCCGCATTATGCTAACCCGCGTCTGGAGCCGATTACGCTGCTGGCGGCGCTGGCGGCAACGACCGAAAATATCGGCCTGATGGCAACCGCCTCAACCTCCTATACCGAGCCGTATAACCTGGCGCGTTATTTTGCCTCGCTGGACTTTCTGAGCGAGGGGCGTGCCAGCTGGAACGTCGTCACCTCCTGGCTGCCGGAAGAGGCCGCTAACTATGGCCTGGACACGCTGCCGGAGCACGGCAGGCGCTACGAGCGGGCGGCCGAGTTTATCGACGTTGTACGCAAACTGTGGGATTCCTGGGAAGACGATGCGGTGCTGATCGATAAGCAGACCGGCTACTTTGCGGACCCCGAGCGCGTGCATCCCCTGAACCACGAAGGCAAATTCTTTAAGGTGCGCGGGCCGCTTAACGTGCCGCGCCCGCCTCAGGGCCACCCGATTGTGGTGCAGGCGGGGTCTTCCGAGTCCGGCAAGCAGCTGGCCGCCGCTCAGGCAGATATCCACTTTGTCTTTATGAGCAATATTGAGAAGGGCCTGGCGTACCGCGCGGATATGGACCGGCGGCTGCGTGAGCTGGGGCGCTCTCCGGCGCACTTCAAGATCCTCGGCGGCGTGCTGCCGGTAGTGGTGAATACGCCGGAAGAAAAAGCGCAGCGCCAGAAGCTTATTCAAACGCTGATGAACGACCAGATGGCGTTGGATCTTCTTAGCACCTATCTGCGGATGGATATGGGGGAATACGATCCTCACGCGCCGCTGCCGGAAGAAAACGGCTTCGACGGGCTGCGCACCGCCCTGCAGATAATCAAAGGTTACGATCCGGCGCTGACGGTGCTGGAGCTGGGAAGATTACTGCTTCAAAGCTCCGACAGTTGGTTGGTGATCGGTACGGCACAGGAGGTGGCGGACACCTTAAGTGAGGCGTTCATTGCCGGAGCGGTTGACGGCTATAACCTGATGTTCCCGTTCCTGCCGGTAGATTTTGATAACTTTATCGACCAGGTTGCGCCGATCCTGAAGAAGAGCGGGGTGATGCAGCAGGCTTATCGTCCCGGAACGCTACGCGAGAAGCTGGGGCTGCCGCCAGCGGTGAATCAGTTTAGCCGTAAATGATGGGATTGCCTCTCGTCCTGTACGTTCGGCGGCGAGAGGCAGAGTGAGGGAAAGCTATCCGAGATACTCAATAATCGACAGCCCGCCGTTATAGTCGGTGCTGTAGATCATTCCCTGAGCATCTACAAACACATCGCAGGACTGGATAACGCGCGGGCGACCGGGGCGGGTATCCATCATCTTTTCCGGCGCAGCCGGAACCAGCGCCGCCGTTTCTACCGGACGGTACGGATTAGAAATATCATAAGCCCTGACGCCTGCGTTCTGATATGTGGCGAAAATCAGCGTGTCGCTAATAAAGCTGCCGGGGCGGTTCTCGTGCAGGTTATGCGGGCCGAAGTGTGCGCCTTTCGCCACATAATCAATCTCATCCGGCTGCGGGAATGTGGAGATACTGACCGGGTTCGACGGGTCACGAATATCAAACAGCCAAATCAGCTTCTCGCCGTCCTCCTGGTTGTCCAGCACCGCTTCGTCGAGTACCACCAACAGGTCGCGCTTTGGCAGCGGCAGCGCAGTGTGCGTACCGCCGCCAAACGGCGGGCTCCAGTTGCGGTGGCTGATGAGCTGCGGCTGCGTACGGTCAGACACGTCCAGCAGCGTCAGGCCGCCGTCGCGCCAGCTGGCATAGGCCGTGTCGCCGCTGATAATTGCGTGGTGTAACGCATAGCGTTTACCTTCCGGCCATGTCGGCTGCTCGCCTGCCGCGGTGTTCATCCCCGGCAGCCACCAGTTACCTGCAACCTGCGGGTTACGCGGGTCGGCGAGGTCGATGGTCAGGAAGATGTAGTCGCTAAAGCCGTCTATCAGCGCCGAAACGTAAGCCCAGCGGCCGCCCACATACCAGCAGCGGTGAATGCCGATGCCGCTTAGCGACAGGAAGCTGATTTCCTTAGGTTTGTCCGGCGTGGAGATATCAAAAATGCGTAATCCGGCGCTCCAGCCTTTGTCCTGCACGTCGCGTACCGTTTCGCCGACCGATTTGGTGTAGTAAACCTTTTCGTCGGCGAAACGCACGTCGGCGAACAGGTCGCGGGCGTTAATCACCAGCAGCAGGTCGTCGTGCGCCTGCAGATGGATATTCCATGTGCCCGGCGGGGCAGGCACGAAGCCCGCTGCTTTCGGATTTTTGGGGTCACGAACGTCGACAATCGAAAAGCCCTGCGACACCATATGGCCGATGTACGCATAGCCGCGATGCACCATCAGCTGCACTCCGTCGGGTTTTCCCCCCTGATCGCTGTGGCCGATAAGCCGCATATTGCGGCTGTATTCGGGTTGTGGCAGTGCCATTGGCATTCCTTACTTGTTTTTAGCTTCCAGAGTGGCAAACCACGGCGCGATAAAGTCGTCGGTCTGGCCCCAGCCTGGAATGATTTTGCCCAGAGAAGCCACGTTTATTGGGCCTGGCTGGCTGGCCAGCAGCGCCTGAGGAATGGCGGCCGCTTTAAAGTCGTAGGTTGCGGGCGTTTGTTCCCCGGCAATTTTGTACGCGACGAGGCGCACGTTGGTGGCGCCAATCAGCTTCGGATCCACCGCCACGCTGACTTTCCACGGGCTATTGGCTTCACGCATCAGCTGAATATCCTGGTTGGAAACGTCGATGCTGTAGAGTTTGATTTCGGTGCGGCCGTTTTCCTGCAGCGCTTTATAGGCGCCCTGGCTGAAGGCGTCCCAGGTGCCCCAGATAGCGTCGATCTTGCCTTTCGGATACTTCGCCAGTATCGCGCCCACTTTGTTCGCGGTGTCACCCTGCACGTCGGAGGACACCGCGCCGATGGACTCCAGTTCTTTAATGCCCGGATTGGCTTTCAGCAGCTCCTGATAGGCGGCCTGGCGGCGCTCCATCGGTGGGAAGCCCGCAACCCACAGCTTGATGATGTTGGCTTTGCCGTTGAAATCCTTGACCAGTTGCCCGAAGGAGAGGCCGGTCAGCGAAGCATCGTCCTGCTGGGTCACGGTCACGCCGGGAATAGTGCCATTGACGGCGGTATCAAACACCGACACCGCAATGCCTGCGGCCACGGCTTTTTTCACCAGCTCGGTAGAGTAAGGATCACGACCCTGGGAAAGAATAATCCCATCATACTTCTGGCTGATGGCCTGGTTCACAAAGTCCTGGAAGCGTGCGTCGTCGCCGTTGCTCAGGAACGTGCTGACCTTAAAGCCCAGCTTTTTGGCCTGCTGAACCGCCCCGGCGACAAACTGGGTGGTGTTGTCGTCGGAACCCAGGTTACGAATAACGGCGATGCGAACCGGGCCGTCGTGCGCGGCAATTTTTTCCGGTACCGGGGTCGGTGTAGCAGCATGGCCAGGCAGCGCGGCAAGCAGGCTAAGCGCCAGCAGTGAAGTCGTCAGTTTTTTCATGGTCGTTACCCTGTGTGAAGTGTTGTTTTAGCGTCGTTGTATGTATGTAATCGCCAGCGCTGCAGCCAGCACCAGGCCTTTAATAATGTCCATGGCGTAGTAGGGCACGGAGAGCATCACCAATCCGTTTTGCAGCACGCCCAGAATCACCGCCCCGACCAGGGTGCCAAGCGCATTAGGTTTGCCGGAACCTGCCAGAGAGAAACCAATCCAGGCCGCGGCTACGGCGTCCATCAGGTAGCCACCACCGGCGTTGACCTGAGAAGATCCGATGCGTGAGGCGAGCAGAATGCCGCCCAAGCCCGCAAGCAGCGAGGCCAGAACGTAGGCCGCCACGCGATAGCGAGTGGTACGGATGCCGGAAAGACGAGCCGCTTCCGGGTTGCCGCCGATGGCGTACATCCTGCGTCCATGTTTGGTCAGAGACAGCGCGAGCTGGGCAACCAGCGTCACTACCAGCATGATGATGACGATGGTCGGCACCTGTCCCAGCAGGCCAAAGGCCGCCGGAATCGTCCCTTCGGCCATATCGCCGCTCGGCAACACCATGTTTTCGGTAATTGACCCACCGTAGCTGTAGGTCATTGCCACGCCCTGAATCACAAACAGGCTGGCAAGCGTAGCGAGCATGTCCGGAATCTTCAGCACCACGATCAGGAAGGCGTTAAACAGCCCGACCAGCGTACACAGCACCAGGGTGATGAGAATCGCTTCGGTAGTGCCGAATCCGTGCCAGACAAACAGCGAAATCACCAGCGCGTTAGCCAGCGAAGCGGTAGAGCCCACGGACAAATCAAACCCGCCCACGGTGAGCGAGATAGACACGCCGATGGCAATCACCGTCACAATGGCGATGGAGCGCAAAATGTTGATGATGTTGTTCGGCTCAAGGAAGCTGTCGGAGGCAATGCCGAACAGCGCTACCAGCGCGACCACGGTGAGCAACATCCCCCATTTGTAGAGAAAGTCAAAAAGCTGCTGGCGGCCTGAAACGTTGGCCTTAAGGGATAATGCTTTGCTCACGCGGGTGTTCCTCCGGTGGAGTAGAGTAATAAGGTTTCTTCTGTGGCCCGGTGGCCGTCCAGCTCGGCGACGATGCGCCCGTCCCACAATACGCAGATGCGGTCGCACAACCCGACCAGTTCGGCAAATTCGCCGGAGGCGTAAATCACCCCTTTTCCGCGGCGAGCCAGCTGGTCAATCAGCACGAAGAGATCGGTTTTGGCTTTGATGTCCACGCCTTTGGTCGGCTCGTCAAAAATCAGCACGTCGGCTTCGTTGCGCAACCATTTGCCGATGGCCACTTTTTGCTGATTACCGCCGGAGAGGCGGCGCAGGGTTTGCGCCGGGCCGCTGGTACGGATCCCCAACTGCTTAATCGTCTCTTCCGCCCAGCGCTTTGCTTTACGGTGATCGAACAGCCCCCAGCGAGAAAACTGATTGTCCGCGCTGACGGCGAGATTCATGGTGACCGACTCGTCGATAAAAATGCCTTCTTTGCGGCGCTCCTCCGGCACCAGCACAACGCCGCGAGTAACCGAGTCTGCCGGGTCAGTCGGGCGCCAGCTTTTGCCTTTTAATTCGCCGCGCTCAAGGGTGCTGCGGGTGGCGCCAAACAGCGCTTTGCAAAGCTCTGTTTTCCCGGCGCCGGCGAGGCCCGCGATGCCCAGAATTTCGCCCTTACGCAGCCGCAGCGAGATGTCGCGCAGCAGAGCATCGTCATGCAGACCTTCCACCGCCAGCAGCGTGCCGCCCTCAACCGGCGGGCGGCGAGGAGGGTAAATATCGTCCAGCTGGTGGCCCAGCATCTTCTCGACAATCTCTTCGCCGCTAAGGTGTCCCATCGGGCCGCTGTCAACCAGTTTGCCGTCGCGCAGCACCGTCATCCGGTCGCAAATCGCCTTCAACTCGTGAATGCGATGGGAGATAAACACCACGCCGATGCCATTTTGCTGCAGCCTCTGCACGACGCGGAAAAGATGTTCGCTTTCCTGGCTGTCTAATGGGGCTGTGGGCTCATCGAGGATCAGAAAACGGCAGTGATGAGAGAGCGCCCGCGCCAGCAGGATTTGCTGTTTTTCCGCCAGGGTGCATTGCTCAATGCGTTTTTTGACGTCTATTACCACGTCGAGCTGGGTAAGCGCGGCGCGTGCCTGCTGATAAATCTGTGGCCAGCGATAGAAATGACCCGCCTCTGCCAGCTTATCGAGCATGATGTTTTCCGCCACGCTAAGGCCGGGCACCAGCGCAACATCGACCTCCTGCTGAACCAGGTGAATGCCCAGCAGTTTGGCGTCACGCGGGCTGCGGATTGTCACCGCTTCGCCGTCTATTAGGATCTCGCCCTGATAATGGGCGTGAGCGCCGGATAGCACCGCCATCAGCGTCGACTTGCCCGCACCATTTGCGCCGGTTAACGCATGTACCGAACCGCCGTCCAGCCGGAAGTTCACCCGACTCAGCGCGTTAAAGCCGGCGAAGGCGATGGAAATATCCCGCATCTCAAGGCGGTTAAGCGTGGTCATGGCGGCGGCGGTTTCCGGATTTAATGAATTGATCTGTCGAATTTTTAGCGGCCTTCTGGGTTGCGGGCAATGAATGAAAAGGCATAAGATAAAGCAAAATAATATTAGCCGTCCAGATGTCTGGACATATCATCGGTATAGAATATATCCCGCCAGCGAAGAAAAGGAAATGCATCATGACCAGCACCGCTATCCGCGTGGTTACCGGCCCTGCCAACTACTACTCTCATCCAGGCAGCCTTGCTCGCCTGACCGAGTTTTACAGCGAAGAACAGCTTAATAATGCGGTGTGGATTTACGGCCAGCGTGCTTTCGAGGCTGCGCGTCCTTACCTGCCTGCGGCATTTTCACTGCCGGGCGCGAAGCATATTCAGTTTGGTGGGCACTGCAGCGAAAGCGATGTGCAGAAGCTAGTAGCCGAGTCCGGTGAGCGCCAGGTGGTGATCGGCATCGGCGGCGGCGCGCTGCTGGATACGGTGAAAGTGGTGGCCCGTCGTTTGAATGCGCCAGCGGTGGCGATCCCGACCATCGCGGCAACCTGCGCGGCGTGGACGCCGCTGTCCGTGTGGTACAACGACGCCGGGCAGGCGCTGCGCTTTGAGATTTTCAACGATGCAAACCATCTGGTGCTGGTGGAGCCGGGGATCATTTTGCGTGCGCCGCAGGAGTACCTGTTGGCGGGGATCGGCGACACGCTGGCGAAATGGTATGAAGCGGTGGTGCTTAGCCCGCAGCCGGAAAATTTGCCGCTCACGGTGCGCCTCGGCATTGGGGCCGCGCTGGCTATCCGCGACGTCCTGCTCCAGAGCAGCGAGCAGGCGCTGGAAGATCAAAACCGCGGTGAGCTAAGCCAGGCGTTTCTGGATGTGGTCGAGGCGATTATTGCCGGAGGCGGTATGGTGGGGGGCCTGGGCGAACGCTATACCCGCGTTGCCGCCGCGCATGCCGTACATAACGGCCTGACGACGCTGCCGCAAACCGATCGTTTCCTGCACGGCACAAAAGTGGCCTACGGGATTCTGGTGCAGAGCGCACTGCTGGGGCAGGACGACGTTCTGGCACAGCTCACGCAGGCGTATAAGCGTTTCAATTTGCCCACAAAACTGGCGCAGCTGGATGTCGATATTCAACATCGTGCCGACCTGGATAAGGTGATTGCCCGTTCTTTGCAGGCGGGAGAGTCTATTCACGCGCTGCCGGTGGCGCTGTCGCCAGAGAGTTTTCTGGCGGCGCTGGAGAAAGTGGAAGGGTTGTAGGGGGGCATTTCGAATAGTCTCGATTATGCAGGGGCGGCTAAGGTTACGTTCACCCGTAGATCTACTTTCCCTGCATGTTCAGAGACGGTGAACGTGTCAGGTGGCATTACGCCATGCCCCCTGACCACCCCCGGCGCCCGGCAAGCTCATCGCCGCTAAAGCGGTAAACCCACCGGCTATCACCCAAACATTCGGGGTCGTTCGCGATTCGTTCCCGACGATCGCTCTCTTTCGCTGTTCCCGACAGCTCAACCCCGCCTGAGTTGGGTCAT
>NZ_DASYBS010000131.1:0-20988 GCF_036500665.1 Cedecea sp. | reverse complement strand
GTTAGCGGAGAATGTCTTAAGACACTCCCCGCTAATTTTAAAGCAAACGGTGCTGAGCACCGTTCTTAATCACCTCGCCAAAACCTACCGAAATATGGTGTTGGTTTATTAGCGCTGATTTATGGGGATCCCTCAGCGCTGCGGCGGGTTTTTTTATATTTGTTTCCCTTTATCTCAAGGAAGAGAGGGAAATGAGTCAGTCGTGGCCTGATGCCCTCACCCCGACCCTCTCCTACGTGGAGAGGGCGCACACACTAAAAACAGCCTGTACAGGCTGTCTTACTGTTTATTTAGGCGAAGATTGTCATCAGGTAGGCGGCGAACAGCGCCAGATGCGCGGTGCCGTTGAGCACGTTGGTACGGCCGGTCGAGAATGAAATCTGGCACAGCACCAGCGCCGCCAGCATGACCACCATCTGCGGCATGCCCAGCGCAAAGACCAGGTCGTTACCGGTGAACCAGGCAATCAGCGTGACCGCAGGAACCGTCAACGAGATGGTGGCCAGCACCGAACCGAAGAACAGGTTCATCGCGCGCTGTACCTGGTTGCTCAATACCGCTCTCAGCGCGCCGAGGCCTTCCGGAGACAGAATCAGCAGGGCGACCAGGAAGCCGGTGAACTGGGCCGGTGCGTTCATGGCGTCCAGCAGGTGCTCAAGCGGGTTGGCGTTCATCTTGGTGACCGCGATAACCGCAATCAGGTGAACGATAAGCCAGACCGTATGCCACGCGGAGCTGTGCGCCGACGGCTTGCCGTGATGCGGGTCATCGCCGTCGCCTTCGTCTTCATGCTCGTACACAAACAGGCTCTGGTGCGTTTTCGTTTGAATAAGCAGGAACACGCCGTACATCGCAGCGGAAATCAACGCTACCAGCAGGGACTGGCCCAGCGAGAAATTGCCGCCCGGCAGCGCCATCGGGAACACCAGCACGATCACCGCCAGCGGGAAGAGGGCAATCAGGTACTGCTTGATGCCAAACAGGTTCATATACTGCGTGGCAAATTTACGGCCGCCCATCAGCAGAGAGAAGCCTACCAGGCCGCCGGTCACAATCATGATGATGGAATAGAGCGTGTCGCGCATCAGGGTTGGCGCGGCGTCGCCGGTGGCCATCAGCGCGGAAATCAGGCTGACTTCAAGAATAACGACCGACAGGCTCAGAATCAGTGAGCCGTAGGGTTCACCCAGACGGTGCGCCAGCACGTCCGCGTGGCGTACAACGCTAAAGGCGCTGCTGAGTATGGCTACCAGGGCCAAAATATTGATGCCGACAACCGCCGGCAGGGACTGGCTTGACCCCCACATCGCCAGTACCGCCAGCGCGAGTACCGGGAAAATGAGAGAACTCTCCTTGTGGCGGGTTTTTACCGCCTCATGTTGTGTTTTTGTCATTCAACTTCTCCATCTCTGCAGGCGATAACCTGTTTTGATCATTATAGTCAGGTTTTTTAACCCGTATAACTTAGCAAAAAATCGTTACTTTTGGTTAAAATTTACTTAGTTTTACGGCGTTTGTATTAAATAAATTTTAGTGCATCATAATAATAAGTATTCTTTTTTTATTTCATAAAAAACATAGTGATATCTTTTTGTATAAATAAAATAACTTAGTTTGTGTGGCTGCATCTGGGATCCTGTTACACACTTAAAGGACACCCGTAACGGAGAAAACAGTATGCCTTATAAAAGTCGAACAGACCTTCCGGAAAGCGTTCAAAACGTTCTGCCTGCCCATGCTCAGGATATCTATAAAGAGGCCTTTAATAGCGCCTGGCATGAGTATAAAGATAAAGCCGATCGTCGGGATGATGCCAGCCGCGAAGAGACGGCGCATAAAGTCGCCTGGGCGGCGGTTAAACATCAATACGAGAAAGGTGACGGTGAGCGCTGGCATAAGAAATAAACCCTCCATTATGTGTGCCTTATTTGTTTGATTCCCTGCACAACACTGCACTCTGATAAGAAAAAATGACAATTTTACTGTTATGCGATCGTCATCAAGCTTGCCAGCGCGCGACGAATTGCTTATGGTCTTGATATGTTGCTCTATTAGTAGGCAAAAATTGTCAATAAAAGCCGGGAAGGCGCAGCGTGTGTCGTCGCATGGAAGCAAGCAGTGGCGGAGGTATATCGTGTTAACGCGTGATTTCTTAATGAAAGCGGATTGTAAGACGGCTTTTGGTGCCATTGAGGAATCGTTATTGTGGACCCCTGAGCAGCGCTCGGCTTCTCTTGCAGCGACGCTTGCTTGTCGCCCAGACCATAGCCCGGTGTGGCTCTTTGGTTACGGTTCATTAATGTGGAACCCGGCTTTTGAATTTGAAGAGTCAGCCCCCGGCATGCTGGTGGGCTGGCATCGTGCATTTTGCCTGCGGTTGACGGCGGGGCGCGGTACGGCCTGCCGCCCAGGACGTATGCTCGCGCTTAAAGAGGGTGGCAGAACCACCGGGCTTGCTTACCGGCTGCCGGAAGCGATTCTGGAAGAGGAGCTGACGCTTGTCTGGAAGCGAGAGATGATAACCGGGTGCTATTTGCCAACATGGTGCAAGCTTGCACTGGATGACGGCCGCACGGTCAACGCGCTGGTGTTCATTATGGATCCCCGTCACCCGCTTTATGAGGCGGATACACGGGCAGAAACCATCGCGCCGTTAATTGCTGCCGCGAGCGGCCCGCTGGGTACCAATGCACAGTATCTTTTTTCTCTCGAGCAGGAGATGAAAAAGCACGGTATGCAGGACGATCGTATGTCCGAGCTGGCAAACCAGGTTCGCGCCTGGCTTAGCGGGCATGGGGATGAAAGCGGGCTGCAGCCCGGTTTTGCATAGTAAGAAAAAGGCCACCGGGAGGTGGCCTGAGACTGCTGACAAAGTTCATTGCTCTAAAAAAGTCCGAACCCAGGTCTAATAAAAACAATGAATGATGTTCTCTGGTTTGCCCCAAACAGTCGAAAACCACGTTTTTCGGCTGTTTGTCATCAATCTGAGGCCACCGGGAGGTGGCCTGAGTTTTTATGCCGGAACATAGCTGATGGAGTGCTCAAGCGACTGAGTATGGCTGTCGATAAGCACTTTCCATGTGCCACTGTAGGGGACGGCAATATAGGCAGACTGACGGTCTTGCACGCTTAAAACGTCCGCCTTTGCACTGCCGCGCTTGTCTGAGTCACACATCAAATGGATATGGCAGTTATTCGAACAGCGAACCACCACGGTATCGCCCCCAAAAAGTTTAAGACTGGCTTTTACTACTGGCATTTTTCACTCCACTCCTGCATCAAACATGGCCTGAAGCCCCCAAAGGTGCTGCACTGGTAAGTGATGTTGTTCATAAATCACTCGATGCATCACACCAGAGCCGCGGGAGGCAAATGCTGATTCTGATCAAAAAATGCCGCAACGATTCAACAATAATGACATTGTTCCTGAATCCTTTCAGCTAACGGGCATTTCGTTGGCAAACGCCCGTCGACTCATCATTAAATACGGAAATGCCCGGCGGTTTCCGCGAGCTCCCCGGCCTGGCTTTGCAGGGCCCCGGCGGCTGCGGCCGATTCCACTACCAGCTCGGCATTTTGCTGCACCATGCTGTCCAGGTGAGTTATTGCGTGGTTAATTTCCTGAATACCTTTCATTTGCTCATCGGTTGATTGCGTAATTTCACGCATGATGACTAACACGCTCCCAACGCTTTGCTCGATTTTGTCCATCGCCTCTCCGGCCTGACGAACGTAAACCGAGCCGTCGGCGACGCTGCCGGTAGTGGAGTCTATCAGGCTCTTAATCTCCTTCGCCGCCTGGGCGCTGCGGCTGGCAAGATTGCGTACTTCTCCGGCAACGACGGCAAAACCGCGACCCTGCTCGCCGGCCCGGGCGGCCTCAACCGCGGCATTCAGCGCCAGGATGTTGGTCTGGAAGGCAATACTGTCAATGACGCTGGTGATGTCGCCAATCTTGCCGGAAGCTTGCTCAATGGCCTGCATTGTGGTGATCACTTTCGAGACGACTTCACCCCCGCGTTCAGCCGCTTCGCTGGCGCTATGGGCCTGTGTGTTTGCCTGTGCTGCCGATGCAGTAGAGTTGGCGACGGATGCCGTAATTTGCTCAACGGCGCTGGCGGTTTCCCGCAGGCTTGAGGCCGCCTGTTCGGTGCGGGCTGAGAGATCCTGATTACCCGCAGCAATCTCATTTGCCGCCACTTTCACCGAAGCACTGGCATCCCTGAGCTGTTTCATCACCAGCCCGAGCTTGTCGCTGAAGGCATTAAAGGCATGGGCGATTTCTGTCACTTCATCGTGACCGGTTTCCGGCAGTCGCTGTGACAGGTCATTTGTCCCGTTACTGATGGCGCGCATGCCATCCCGGATCCTGCCCAGACGGCTCATGACTTTACTGACCAGAACATGCACTACAGCAGCGGAAACCAGTACCAGAACAAGCAAGGCAACGGCCGAGGCTTTCAGCAAAGAGCGCATGCCTGATGTGGCATCGCCTTCGTCCAGAGCCACGACCAGGTACCAATGGGTTCCGGCAATTGGGGTTGCCATTAACTGTTTGCCCTGGTCAGCAATTGTGCCCGTGGTGCGGTGATTTTCCCCCAGCAGCTGTTTTAGATCGGCCTGCTTAACCGCATCGGTAAATGGCTTCAGCGTCAATGCAGGATCCTGGCCTGCAATCAACGTGCCGTCGCTGTTCATCAGCAGTCCGCTGCTGCTCGGGGTTGGGTGGATGCTTCGAACGTTAGCAATCACGCTGTCCATCGCAACATCGCCTGCGACCACGGCTTTAAGGCTGCCATCTTGCTTAATCGGCACGGCGAAGGTGACAACAAGCTTGCCCGTGCCTGCATCAACATACGGAGCGGTGACGACCGGAGCATCATCTTTCACCACCTGCTGGTACCAGGGGCGAACGGTGGGGTCAAAATCAGCGGGCACTCCCGTGGGGTCAGAGAATTTTGCGGTTTTATTGGCATAACCCACGTAGATATTTGTGAACCGTCCAGCCTTTGCCAATTGGGTGAAGACAGGGATGGGATCTTCACTCAGGGCGGCGTTTTCGAGCGAGTTAATTATCGCCATTTTACCGTTGACCCAGTCGCTGATAGCGACGGAATGACTGAGGCTGGTGCTGGTTAAGGTGTCGCTGATGGATTGTTGGTTATCCCGGCTTGTGACGGTGTAGTTGATGAAGGTGTTAAGACATAAGGCGGAGACCAGGCAAATTGCCGTGACTAAAAGAATACGCGTACGAATCGATCTAACCATAATTATTATCCTGCTGTGTTGTCCTAAGTAAAATATCGGCAACATATACAGGTAACTTGATGGCGCGAGAGAGAGTATAAGCAAATAATATTCTCGCGCCGAAATAATTAGAAAGTGAGGGTTTTATCCGAGGCTAACGTCCACTCGGCTAATTCAACAAGCGTACCGATAGTAACGCCATCAATCAGCGGCAATGTGCTGATCCCACGCCCGTCGGTGCAGGTTTTGCAGAGTTTCACCGGCACGTTTTGCGCGGTCAGGATTTCCAGCATTTGTTGGATATTGTAGCCTTCGGCCGGTTTTTGCCCACGCAGGCCAGCGGTGACCGCATCGGACATTAAAAATACCTTCACTTCTGGCTGGGGCTCCCTGTCGCGAAGGGCGATAGCCAGGCGCAGGCTGTTAAACAGTGACTCACTGCCGTACGCCGCGCCGTTAGCGATAATAACGATCTTCTGCACGTGCTTCTCCTTGATGATAATGATGAGCGAGGCGACCAGTGTATCTCCCTGAGTGCTGAGCGAGTATGATTTATGCCCGTAAACGCAGGATTAGTCCTGGAGTCGCCCTCACGCGCCGTATGGGCCGGGCAAACTGCAAAACCAGTATGTTATAATTTACAAATGCGTAGATTTGCCGTTCCGCTTTTGACCTTGCTATGCCTGCTCCCTGATGTGGGAGGGGCGGTGGTCACCTCAAACAGCCCTACTTATCCCGTTCAACGGCCCGCCGATGACCTGCCAGGCATGGGACTTGCCCCGGAAACCGATGCCGCTGCCCGCCATATTGCCGAGGTGGCGAAGAAGTTCGGTGAAGACAGCATGACCGATAACGGGTTGGATACCGGCGAGCAGGCGCGCCTGTTTGCTTTTACCGGCTTACGTGACCTGCTTGCCGACAAGGTGACCGACCAGGCGCAGTCTTTACTTTCGCCCTGGGGCAAAGCCAGTTTCAATTTGCAGGTTGATCAGCACGGTAGCTGGAAGGGCAGCACCGGCTCACTGTTCACGCCCTGGCAGGATAATAATCGTTATCTGACCTGGAGCCAGCTAGGGTTTAGCCAACAGGAGAAGGGCGCGGTGGGCAACCTGGGCATAGGACAGCGCTGGGTCGCCGGGCATTGGCTGCTGGGGTACAACACTTTCTACGATAATCAGCTCACAACGCAGCTTCAGCGAGCGGGACTTGGGGCCGAAGCCTGGGGGGAATACCTGCGGCTTTCCGCTAACTATTATCAGCCGTTAAGCGGTTGGCAAACCCACGGTGAAACCCTGGAGCAGCGTCTGGCACGCGGCTACGACGTCACTGCTCAGGCCTGGCTGCCGTTTTACCGCCACATTAATACCAGTCTGAGCTTTGAACAATATTTTGGTGACAGTGTCACTCTATTCAATAACGATACCGGTTACCGTAATCCGGTAGCGGTGACGATGGGCATCAACTATACGCCGGTACCGCTGATTACCCTGACGGCGCAGCATAAGCAGGGAGAAAGCGGCACGGCGCAGGAGAACCTGGGCCTGAAGCTGAACTATCGCTTTGGTGTACCGCTACAAAAACAGCTTTCGGCTGATGAAGTTGCGACAACCAGCTCGCTGCGGGGAAGCCGCTACGACAGCGTCGACCGGGCGTCTGTCCCGGTGATGGAGTATCGGCAACGTAGAACCTTGTCGGTATTTCTTGCCACGCCGCCCTGGCAGCCGCAGCCGGGTGAAGCCGTGGCGCTTAAGTTGCAGGTACGTGCCACTGACGGCATACGTAACATTTCGTGGCAGGGGGATACCCGGTCGCTTAGCCTGACGTCGCCGGTGCAGTCCCGCAGCACGGAAGGCTGGAGCGTAATTTTGCCAGCGTGGCAGGAAGGGGAAGCAAATGAATATCGCCTGTCGGTGACTATTGAGGATGAGAAGGGGCAGCGGGCGACCTCGAACTGGATCACCCTCAAGCCTGCCGCACCTCTGCTGATCAACCCGGAAAGCGATCCACGTTATTCGCTTTTGCCGGAAAACGCCGGGAATTAGAAAATACGCTCCTGGTGAACCCAGACTGCGGCCTCCACGCGTGATTTAAGTTTCATTTTCTTCAGAAGATGTTTGACGTGCACTTTCACGGTACTTTCGGTAATGTCCAGGCGGCGAGCAATCATTTTGTTAGGGAGCCCCTGGGCAATCAGTTTCAAAATATCGCGCTCGCGCGGCGTAAGCTGGTTAACGTCCCGATCGGACGTAGAGCGGTTGGCGCGCAGGCTGGCGGCCAGTACTGGCGTTAACGCTTCGCTAAGTACCATTTCACCCGCGGCGGCCTGATGCAGGGCTTTCAGGAGATCCTCCGGCTCCATGTCTTTCAACAGGTAGCCATCTGCACCGCGCTTGAGCGCCGTCACCACATCTTCTTCATGGTTGGATACGCTGAATACCACAATCCGCCCTGAAAGCGCCTTCTCGCGCAGGCAGTCGAGGGTCTCGAGCCCGTTCATGCCCGGCATATTCAGATCAAGCAGAATAAGATCCGGATCAAGGGATTCTGCCAGTCTAACGCCTTGCTCACCGTTACCGGCTTCTCCCACGACGGCCAGCTCTGGGGCCATGCTGATCAGCTGCTTCACGCCGGTGCGCATCATTGGGTGGTCGTCAATCAGCAAAATAGTTGCTGCGTCCTGGTTGCTCATTATTCACTCCTGGTTGCGGAAGATTGTGCTGATTCGGGCATAAAATTAACGACCACTTCGGTGCCGCCACAGGGGCGTGCTCGCACCTGGCAATCCCCCTGCAGGGTCTGCGCCCGATCGCGCATGATAATCAGGCCGTAGTGATTGCTACGTTCCCCATTTTGAGGAATACCGCGGCCGTTGTCCCAGACGGTCAGGCGAACCTGATTCTCCTGGCGGGTTACGCTAATGCCGCAGGCGCTGGCGGCGGCGTGTTTCAAACTATTGTTTAGCGCCTCACGAGCGATTTGCACTAAATGAATGGCCTGATGAGAGGGCACCAGACGTGGCGGCAGCTGGTAATCCAGCGCGACCGGGAAGCCGAGTTTATCGCTAAACTCCCGGCAGCTGGCTTCCAGTGCCGGGCGCAGGCCGGGCTCGGTCAGCTGCAGGCGGAACGTCGTCAGCAGCTCTCGCAGCTGCCGCCAGGAGGTATTCAGCTCGCCGCGAATTTGTTCCAGCAGCGTGCGGCTCTCTTCCGGCAGCGCTTCGCCCTGCATTTGCAGGCAGCTGACCTGCATTTTCATACAGGAGAGCGACTGGGCGATGGAGTCGTGCAGTTCCCTGGCGATGGCGGAACGCTCCTCCATCACCACCAGCTGCTGCTGATGCTCGTACTGGCGCTCCATGGCGAGCGTGGAGGTCAGCTGTTCCATCAGGGTGGCGATAAGCTGCTGCTGGTCTTCGGTCAGTACCTTGCCAAAAGGCAGTTGAGCCAGCACCAGGCCGTAATGAATATGGTTGTCCGTGAGCCGCCATTTCAGCGTTGTGGTTTCCTGCGGCAGCGCCGCACCGGCATCCGGACAAAGCTGGCAGCCTTGGGCATCGCAGTGCGCATCCGGCTGGAAGGTATATTCCTGGTAATTCTCTTCATCTTCGTACTCATAAACCCGCAGCACGATGCCCAGCAGCGGCGTTAATACCTGTAGCTCGCTCAGCACGGGGGAGATTCGCTGGCACAGCGGGGCCTGAGCGTGGAGGCGGCGATTCGCCTCGTAGAGGAAAGAGAGCATCTGATTTTTTTGCTCAAGACCGGCGGTTTTCTCTCTGACCCGGCGTTCGAGAACGGCGTAGCTCTGGGCGAGCTCGCTGGACATGCTGTTTAGCGCAATGCCAAGCGTGGCCATTTCATCACGCCCTCGCACGTTAACACGTTGAGTAAAATCACGTTGGCCGATGGCAGTGGCCATCGCCAGTAGTTTTCGCCATGGGCGGAGTAGCCGTCTTCGTAACCAAATCAGAGTAAAGACGATCAGCAGTCCGAGCAGCAGAGCCATCCCTTGCTGGAGCAGGATAACGTGGTGCAGGCGCATCTCGGTAGTGCGATCGAAAGAACTTACCAGCTCGTCGATGCTGGCGACGAAGTGTTCAACAGCAGGTTTAACCTGCTGGGGCGTTCGGGCATCCCTTAGCGCGGGCTCAAGCGTGTCGCGCCAGTCATTCTGCAACTGTTGAAGCCGCGCTAACTGGCCGTCACGCCTGGCGGCGAGGTTAAGCTCATTACTCCAGGTCGTTTGCTCCATCTCATGGAGTAGCACCTGATCTTTTGCCGTCAGAGGAACGGACGCCAGCAGACGGTAGCTTTGCATGCGCATTGAACCGGTCTTATTGATCGCGTGCGCATTACCGGAGATCCCCTGTGCCAGCCAGCCAGCGGCGCTCATACCGGCTACGCTCAGCAGTGCAAGCAGCATCACGACCAGCGCCAGTTGGTTAACCAGTGAGAGAGGGGAAAGCAGGCGTTTCAGCATTAGCGCGGTGGCTCCTGAAGGGGGGACATTGACAAGTGGCGCTATTTTCGGCCATCCCCTGGAGTATACCCATACCCCCTAAGTATTACCTATAAATTGCCGGAGGTGGCAGGTTGATCTATTCGGTTAACCATAACGGTAGTCAGGGATGTGAAAAACCACATCTTTTTTGACGCTATTGCTTACTCATAAAGAATAATAGCCATTTTTTGCACGCCGGAGAGATAGATTATCCCTTGATTTACATCAACTAATCTCCACACCATAACCCTAAGGTTGCGGCAGTTACTCACACAAAATGAGGTGTTTATGTCACAGTCTCCCGTTACAGAGAAGTCTTCGGGCGCGCTGATTACTGACTGGCGGCCGGAAGATCCACAGTTTTGGCAGCAAAAAGGTCATCGTATTGCCAGCCGTAATCTGTGGATTTCGGTTCCCAGCCTGCTGCTGGCCTTTTGCGTCTGGATGCTGTTCAGCGCTGTAGCGGTCAATCTTAACAAGGTCGGGTTTACCTTCACGACCGATCAGCTGTTTATGTTAACCGCGCTGCCGTCGGTTTCCGGCGCGCTTTTACGCGTGCCTTACTCCTTTATGGTGCCGCTGTTTGGTGGTCGTCGCTGGACGGCGTTCAGCACCGGGATCCTGATTATTCCTTGCGTGTGGCTGGGCTTTGCGGTTCAGGACACCGGCACACCGTTCTCCACCTTTATGATTATCTCCCTGCTGTGCGGCTTTGCCGGAGCAAACTTCGCCTCCAGTATGGCGAACATCAGCTTCTTCTTCCCGAAGGCGAGGCAGGGCGGTGCGCTGGGGATCAACGGCGGGCTGGGCAATATGGGCGTAAGCGTGATGCAGCTGGCGGCTCCGCTGGTGATCACCGTGTCGATGTTTGCGGTATTCGGTGGCCAGGGCGTCCAGCAGGGCGACGGCACGATGCTGTTTCTGGAAAATGCGGCCTGGATTTGGGTGCCTTTCCTGGCCGTCTTTACCCTGGCCGCCTGGTTTGGAATGAACGATCTTTCCGCATCAAAAGCTTCGCTGCGAGAGCAGCTGCCGGTGCTTAAGCGGGGTCATCTCTGGATCCTTGGCGTACTCTACCTGGCGACGTTTGGTTCCTTTATCGGTTTCTCAGCCGGGTTTGCCATGCTGTCTAAAACCCAGTTTCCGCAGGTGAATATTCTGCACTTTGCCTTCTTCGGCCCGCTATTTGGCGCGCTGGCACGTTCTGCTGGTGGGGCGATTTCCGACCGCTGGGGCGGGACGAGGGTTTCTCTGTATAACTTTGTTCTGATGGCTATTTTCAGCGCGCTGTTGTTCACCACGCTGCCGACTAACGGGCAGGGCGGTAATTTCATCGCCTTCTTCGGCGTGTTCCTGATGCTGTTCCTGACGGCCGGGTTGGGCAGCGGCTCAACCTTCCAGATGATCTCGGTTACCTTTCGTAAACTGACGATGGATCGCGTGAAGGCCGAGGGCGGCAGTGAAGAACATGCGGCGCGGGAAGCGGCGACCGATACCGCAGCCGCGCTGGGCTTTATCTCGGCCATTGGCGCTATCGGAGGGTTCTTTATTCCTAAAGCATTTGGGACGTCGCTGGATTTAACCGGCTCACCGGCCGGAGCGATGAAAGTCTTCCTGGTGTTCTATATCGTCTGCGTGGTTATCACCTGGGCGGTCTACGGTCGTAAATCTTCACGTTAACTTTTTGACCTTTTGGTTATCCCTTTGCGCGGCTTCGGTCGCGCTTTTTTTTGTCTGAGGCTCACCCGACTGCTGGCGCTTGTCTACCTACCCCTTAATACCTGAAGGCGGGAAATACCTAACCCCGGCGTAACGAAGTCTTATTTTTTTTATTGAAATACAGTGCATTACATAAAACCTATGAATGACCCTTTGGTGGTATATCGACGATGTAGGGGGAAAGGCCTTACCAGGCGCAGTTGATCATCATCAAATATCCCAATCTTTCTAAGCGTTAACGTCTCCGCCATTCAGCAATGTCGATTTCACCAGAAGAGCCTCCAGGCTCCACATCAGGAGAACCCCGATGAGCAAGTTTCTTGACCGGTTCCGCTACTTCAAACAGAAGGGCGAAACCTTTGCCGACGGACATGGCCAACTGCTAGACACCAATCGCGATTGGGAAGAAGGCTATCGCCAGCGTTGGCAGCACGATAAAGTTGTCCGTTCGACGCACGGCGTGAACTGTACCGGCTCCTGTAGCTGGAAGATTTATGTCAAAAGTGGCCTTGTCACCTGGGAAACCCAGCAGACCGACTATCCGCGCACCCGCCCTGATATGCCTAACCATGAGCCACGCGGCTGCCCACGCGGCGCCAGCTACTCCTGGTATCTCTACAGCGCAAACCGCCTGAAGTATCCGCTGATGCGTAAACGCCTGATTAAACTGTGGCGCGAAGCTAAGACGCAGCACAGCGATCCGGTAAACGCATGGGCTTCTATCGTTAACGACCCGGACAAAGCAAAAAGCTACAAGCAGGCCCGCGGCCGCGGCGGCCTCGTGCGTTCCAGCTGGCAGGAAGTGAATGAACTGATTGCTGCCGCTAACGTCTACACCGCTAAAACCTATGGTCCTGACCGTATTACCGGCTTCTCACCCATTCCTGCGATGTCGATGATTTCGTATGCTTCCGGCACGCGTTATCTGTCGCTGATTGGCGGGACCTGCCTGAGCTTCTACGACTGGTACTGCGATTTGCCGCCGGCTTCCCCGCAAACCTGGGGCGAGCAGACCGACGTGCCGGAATCGGCAGACTGGTATAACTCCAGCTATATCATCGCCTGGGGCTCAAACGTGCCGCAGACCCGTACGCCGGATGCGCACTTCTTCACTGAAGTCCGCTATAAAGGGACGAAAACCGTCGCCGTTACGCCGGACTATGCGGAAATCTCCAAGCTGTGCGACCAGTGGCTTGCGCCAAAGCAGGGCACCGACTCCGCCATGGCGATGGCGATGGGCCACGTAATGCTGCGTGAATTCCACCTCGATAAGCCGAGCCAGTACTTCACCGACTACGTCCGTCGTTACACCGACATGCCGATGCTGGTGGTGCTGGAAGAACGTGATGGTTTCTACGCGCCGGGCCACATGATGCGTGCTTCAGACCTGGTTGACGGCCTGGGCCAGGAAAACAATCCGCAGTGGAAAACCGTCGCGCTGGACAATCAGACCGGTGAACCGCTGGCCCCGAACGGCTCCATCGGCTATCGCTGGGGCGAAAAAGGGAAATGGAACCTGGAACAGCGTGACGGCACCAGCGGCGAAGAAGCCGAGCTGCGCCTGAGCCTGCTGGGCAACCATGACGAAGTGGCCGAGGTGGGCTTCCCGTACTTCGGTGGCGAAAGCTCTGAGCATTTCAAAAACGTAAAACTGAAAGATATTCTGCTGCACAAGCTGCCGGTGAAACGCATGCAGCTGGCGGACGGTACTACCGCGCTGGTCGCAACGGTTTACGATCTGACCATGGCTAACTACGGTCTGGATCGCGGTCTGGGCGATGAAAATTGCGCGACCAGCTACGATGACGTTAAAGCCTATACGCCAGCCTGGGCTGAACAAATTACCGGCGTGTCCCGCCACGATATCGTGCGCATCGCGCGTGAGTTCGCGGATAACGCGGATAAAACCCACGGTCGTTCAATGATTATCGTCGGTGCGGGCGTGAACCACTGGTTCCATATGGATATGACCTATCGCGGTCTGATCAATATGCTGGTCTTCTGCGGCAGCGTCGGCCAGAGCGGCGGCGGCTGGGCACACTATGTGGGCCAGGAAAAACTGCGTCCGCAGACCGGCTGGACGCCACTGGCGTTCGCGCTGGACTGGCAGCGTCCGCCGCGTCACATGAACAGCACCTCGTACTTCTATAACCACTCCAGCCAGTGGCGCTATGAAACCGTTACGGCGCAGGAGATGCTTTCTCCGCTGGCGGATAAATCTCGCTACAGCGGCCATCTGATTGACTTTAACGTGCGTGCTGAGCGCATGGGCTGGCTGCCGTCTGCTCCGCAGCTGGGCACCAACCCGCTGCGTATTGCCGATCGGGCAAAAGAAGCCGGTCTGTCGCCGGTGGACTATACCGTCGATCAGCTGAAGTCAGGCGGCATTCGCTTTGCAGCGGAGCAGCCGGATTCCGGCTATAACCACCCGCGCAACATGTTTATCTGGCGTTCAAACCTGCTGGGCTCTTCCGGTAAAGGGCATGAGTTCATGCTGAAATACCTCCTTGGCACCGAACACGGTATTCAGGGGAAAGATCTTGGCGTGGAAGGCGGCGTCATGCCGGAAGAAGTCGAGTGGGTAGATAACGGCCTCGACGGCAAGCTGGATCTGGTGGTCACGCTGGACTTCCGCCTGTCGAGCACCTGTTTGTATTCAGACATCGTCCTGCCTACCGCCACCTGGTATGAAAAAGAAGACCTGAATACTTCGGATATGCATCCGTTTATTCACCCGTTCTCTGCCGCCGTGGATCCTTGCTGGGAATCGAAAAGCGACTGGGAGATCTACAAAGGTATTGCGAAGAAATTCTCTGAGGTTTGCGTAGGCCACCTGGGCGTTGAAACCGACGTGGTAACTTTGCCAATCCAGCACGACTCCGCAGCCGAGCTGGCGCAGCCGTACGGCGTGATGGACTGGAAGAAAGGCGAATGCGACCTGATTCCGGGTAAAACCGCGCCGCATATCATGGTGGTGGAACGCGATTATCCGGCAACCTACGAACGCTTTACCGCTATCGGACCGCTGATGGAAAGCATCGGTAACGGCGGGAAAGGCATCGCCTGGAATACGCAGAGCGAAATGGATCTGCTGCGTAAGCTGAACTACACCAAGACTGACGGCCCGGCGAAAGGCCAGCCGATGCTCAACACGGCCATTGATGCAGCGGAAATGATTCTGACGCTGGCGCCGGAAACTAACGGTCAGGTAGCGGTGAAAGCCTGGGCTGCGCTCAGCGAATTCACCGGTCGTGACCATACGCATCTGGCACATCCGAAGGAAGAAGAGAAGATTCGTTTCCGCGATATTCAGGCACAGCCGCGTAAAATTATCTCCAGCCCGACCTGGTCCGGCCTTGAAGATGAGCACGTGTCCTACAACGCCTGCTATACCAACGTTCATGAACTGATTCCATGGCGTACGCTGTCAGGTCGCCAGCAGCTGTATCAGGACCACCAGTGGATGCGCGACTTCGGCGAAAGCCTGCTGGTTTACCGTCCGCCAATCGATACCCGTTCGGTTGAAGGCGTGATGGGCGCGAAATCCAACGGCAACCCTGAGAAAGCGTTGAACTTCCTGACGCCGCACCAGAAGTGGGGGATTCACTCCACCTACAGCGACAACCTGCTGATGCTGACGCTGGGTCGCGGTGGGCCGATTATCTGGATGAGCGAAGCCGATGCCAAAGAGCTGGGCATTGCGGATAACGACTGGGTTGAAGTGTTCAACAAAAACGGTGCCTTAACGGCGCGTGCGGTGGTGAGCCAGCGTGTACCGTCCGGTATGACCATGATGTACCACGCTCAGGAACGCATTATGAACCTGCCGGGTTCAGAAATTACCGGTCAGCGCGGCGGTATTCATAACTCGGTGACGCGTATCACCCTGAAACCGACCCATATGATTGGCGGCTACGCGCAGTTAGCCTATAGCTTTAACTACTACGGAACCGTGGGTTCTAACCGTGATGAGTTCGTAGTGGTCCGTAAGATGAAAGAAATTAACTGGCTGGACGGCGAAGGCAACGACCAGGTACAGGAGAGCGTAAAATGAAAATTCGTTCACAAGTTGGCATGGTACTGAACTTAGATAAGTGCATTGGATGCCACACCTGTTCCGTGACCTGTAAAAACGTCTGGACCAGCCGCGAAGGGATGGAGTACGCGTGGTTCAATAACGTGGAAACCAAACCCGGTATCGGCTACCCGAACGACTGGGAAAACCAGGAAAAATGGAAGGGCGGCTGGATCCGTAAAATCAACGGCAAGCTGCAGCCGCGCATGGGTAACCGTGCCATGCTGCTGGGTAAAATCTTCGCTAACCCGCATCTGCCGGGGATCGACGATTATTATGAGCCGTTTGATTACGACTACCAGAACCTGCATACCGCGCCGGAAGGCAGCAAGGCTCAGCCGGTGGCTCGTCCGCGCTCGCTGATTACCGGCAAGCGCATGAACAAAATTGAAGCCGGTCCAAACTGGGAAGAGCTGCTCGGCGGTGAGTTTGAAAAACGCACCAAAGATCAGAACTTCGAAAACATGCAGACCGAAATGTACGGTCAGTTTGAAAACACCTTCATGATGTATCTGCCGCGTCTGTGCGAACACTGCCTTAACCCGGCCTGTGTCGCCACCTGCCCGAGCGGTGCCATCTACAAGCGTGAAGAAGACGGCATCGTGCTTATCGATCAGGATAAATGTCGCGGCTGGCGCATGTGCGTCACCGGCTGCCCTTACAAAAAGATCTACTTCAACTGGAAGAGCGGCAAATCTGAGAAATGTATTTTCTGTTATCCGCGCATTGAAGCCGGGCAACCGACCGTCTGCTCCGAGACTTGCGTAGGCCGTATCCGCTATCTCGGCGTGGTGCTTTACGATGCGGATGCGATTGAAGAAGCGGCCAGCACCGAGCACGAGAAAGACCTGTACGAACGTCAGCTCGGCGTGTTCATGAACCCGAACGACCCGGCGGTTATCGAACAGGCTCTGAAAGACGGTATCCCGCAGAACGTTATCGATGCTGCCCAGCAGTCGCCGGTTTACAAAATGGCGATCGACTGGAAGCTGGCGCTGCCGCTGCACCCGGAATATCGCACGCTGCCGATGGTCTGGTACGTGCCGCCATTGTCGCCAATTCAGTCCGCGGCGGATGCGGGCCAGCTGCCTCATACCGGCGTTCTGCCGGATGTGGAAAGCCTGCGTATTCCTATTGAATACCTGGCGAACCTGCTGACCGCGGGTGATACCGCGCCGGTTCTTAGCGCCCTGAAACGTATTATGGCAATGCGCCACTACAAGCGTGCTGAAACCGTCGAAGGCGTACACGATATCAGCGCGCTGGAAGAGGTCGGTCTGACTGAAGACCAGGCGAAGGAAATGTATCGCTATCTGGCAATTGCTAACTACGAAGATCGTTTCGTGGTGCCGACCAGCCATCGTGAGCTGGCGGAAAATGCGTTCCCGGAACACAGCGGCTGCGGCTTCAGCTTTGGTGATGGTTGCCACGGTAGCGACACCAAATTTAACCTGTTCAACAGCCGCCGCATCGACGCCATTGATGTGTCCGGTAAAACGGAGCCGCACCCATGATTGAACTGCTGATTATCTCGCGCTTGATGGAGTACCCGGATGCTGACCTGTGGCAGCACCATGATGAGCTAACCGAAGCGCTGTCGGAAGGGACCGCGCTGAACGACCTGCAGCGTAGCGATCTGGCGGCCTTTATCGGCAGGTTGTGTGGCCGTGAACTGCTGGATGTTCAGGCAAGCTATGGCGAACTGTTCGACCGCGGCAGGGCAACATCTCTGCTGCTGTTCGAACATGTCCATGGTGAATCCCGTGACCGTGGTCAGGCGATGGTTAACCTGATGAACCAGTACCAACAGGCGGGACTGGAAATGGACAGTTACGAGTTGCCCGACCATCTGCCGCTCTATCTGGAATACCTGTCCCAGCGTACGCCAGAGGATGCGCAGGGCGGATTACAGGATATCGCACCAATCCTGGCCTTGCTGAGCGCTCGCCTGAAGCAGCGTGAAAGCGAATACGCGCTACTGTTTGACCTGCTGATCGCTATTTCGGAAAGTGATGTCAGCGTTGATACCGTGCGCAAGCAGATCGCCAACGAAGCTCGCGACGACACGCCTCAAGCCCTGGATGCGGTGTGGGAAGAAGAGCAGGTTAAATTCATGGCGGACGACAGCTGCGGCGAGTCTGAAATCACCGCGCACCAGCGTCGTTTTTCCGGGGCGGTGGCTCCGCAGTACCTGAATATAGCAGGAGGGAAATAATGCATTTTCTCAACGTCTTCTTCTTTGATATCTATCCGTACCTTTGCGGCGCCGTTTTCCTCATTGGCAGCTGGCTTCGCTATGACTACGGGCAGTACACCTGGCGGGCAGCTTCCAGCCAGATGCTGGATCGCAAAGGCATGAATCTGGCTTCAAACCTGTTTCACCTTGGGATTCTCGGCATTTTTGCCGGGCACTTCCTCGGTATGCTGACGCCGCACTGGATGTACGAGTCGTTTTTACCGCTGGAAATTAAACAGAAAATGGCCATGTTTGCCGGGGGCGCCAGCGGCGTGATGACGCTGGTGGGCGGCCTGCTGCTGCTGAAGCGCCGCCTGTTCAGCCCGCGCATTCGTGCCACCACCACCGGGGCCGATATTCTGATCCTGAGCCTGCTGATGGTCCAGTGCGCGCTGGGTCTGGGCACCATTCCGTTCTCCGCTCAGCATATGGACGGCAGCGAAATGATGAAACTGGTGAACTGGGCGCAGCACGTGGTGACCTTCCGCGGCGGTGCTTCGGAGTACCTGGACGGCGTGGCGTTTATCTTCCGTGTGCACCTGGTGCTGGGAATGACGCTGTTCCTGCTGTTCCCGTTCTCCCGCCTGGTGCATATCTGGAGCGCGCCGGTAGAGTACCTGACGCGCAAATACCAGATAGTGCGTGCCCGCCGCTAACCTTTCTGCGTCAGAATATAAAACCCGGTTTAGGCTGGGTTTTTTCGTGTCTGACAGATGTGTTTTTTCGAATATGTTAATTGACATTGAGAATTCAGGATTTACCATGGCAGGGTCAATTAACGGGGCTAAACCATGACTGCGCTAACGGCTTTACAGCTTTTTAAGCACCTTTCCGAAGAAACCCGGCTTTCCATCACCCTGATGTTGAGAGCGAAAAGCGAACTCTGTGTGTGTGAGTTGACTGCGGCTCTACAGCTGCCACAGCCTAAGGTATCCCGGCACCTTGCGATGTTGCGTGAGGGGGGATTACTGCAGGACAGACGGGAGGGAAAATGGATTTACTACCGACTCTCGCCCCATATGCCTGCGTGGGCGGCGGCGGTCATTGAGCAAGCCTGGCAAAGCCAAGGGCATGAAATGCTGGAACGTTTGAAACGCATAGAAGCGAGCGGGTCGATGACGCTTTGTCAGTAAAAAAATTTAACTAAACACATTCGTTATTTCGCATATGAATTTTGCAATGTTAATGGGGACTGAGTGCATATGTTTTTAGCAGGGGCAATATTTCTTCTCACCATTGTGCTGGTTATCTGGCAGCCGCGCGGGCTGGGAATAGGCTGGAGCGCGATGCTGGGGGCCGGGCTGGCGTTAGCCACCGGCGTGGTTCAGGTGGCCGATATTTCCGTCGTGTGGGCGATTGTCTGGAACGCTACCGCGACGTTTATCGCGGCGATCATTATTAGTTTGCTGCTGGACGAGTCGGGCTTTTTTGAGTGGGCGGCGCTGCACGTTGCACGTTGGGGAAAGGGGCATGGTCGGCTGCTGTTTACCTGGATTGTGCTGCTTGGGGCAACCGTGGCGGCGCTGTTTGCGAATGACGGTGCGGCGCTTATTCTGACGCCGATTGTTATCGCGATGCTGCTGGCGCTGGGTTTCAGCCCTGGGGCTACGCTGGCGTTTGTGATGGCCGCCGGCTTTATCGCCGACACGGCAAGCCTGCCGCTGATCGTCTCTAACCTGGTTAACATTGTCTCCGCAGACTTCTTCCAGCTTGGGTTCAGCGAATATGCATCGGTGATGGTGCCGGTCAATCTCGCGGCGATTGCCGCGACGCTTGTCGTGCTGCATCTGTTTTTCCGCAAAGATATTCCACGGGTCTACGACCTTGGGCTGCTGAAAACGCCGGCCAGCGCCATCAAAGATCCGGCCACGTTTAAGGCGGGTTGGATCGTACTTGTGCTGTTGCTGGTGGGTTTTTTTGCCCTGGAGCCGCTGGGGATCCCGGTCAGCGCGATTGCCGCAGTAGGGGCTCTGATATTGCTGGCGGTGGCGAAAAAAGGGCATGTGATTAATACCGGCAAAGTTCTGCGCGGAGCGCCCTGGCAGATTGTTGTTTTCTCGCTGGGGATGTACCTGGTGGTTTATGGCCTGCGTAATGCCGGTTTGACGGGGCAGCTTTCTGGCGTGTTGAGCACCCTGGCCGGGCAGGGACTGTGGACGGCGACGCTGGGCACGGGTTTTATCACGGCGTTCCTGTCGTCCGTGATGAACAATATGCCCACGGTGCTGGTCGGGGCCTTATCCATTGAGGGCAGCAGCGCGGGCGGCGTTATCAAAGAGGCGATGATTTACGCCAACGTTATCGGCTGCGATCTCGGCCCTAAAATCACGCCAATCGGCAGTCTGGCCACGCTGCTGTGGCTGCACGTTCTTGCCCGGAAGAAGCTGACAATCAGCTGGGGCTACTACTTCCGCACCGGCGTTGTGATGACGATTCCGGTGCTGCTGGTCACGCTGGCCGCGCTTGCCCTGCGTCTCTCTTTCTCTCACTGAGCCACCGACTATGAGCAAAATTACCCTTTACCACAACCCTGAATGCGGCACTTCCCGTAATACGCTGGCCATGATCCGCAACAGCGGAACGGAGCCCACGATTATCTATTACCTGGAGACGCCGCCGTCCCGCAAGGAACTTGCCGGTCTGTTGGCCGACATGGCGATTAGCGCCCGCGAATTACTGCGTAAAAACGTTGAGCCTTATGAGACGTTAGGGCTTGAGGAAGGGCAATTCAGCGACGAGCAATTGATCGACTTTATGGTGCAGTACCCGCTGTTAATTAACCGGCCGATCGTGGTGACTGAGCGGGGGACGAGACTTTGCCGCCCTTCGGAATGCGTGCTGGATATTCTGCCTGAGGTGCAGCAGGGCGCGTTCAGCAAAGAGGACGGCGAGCAGGTAGTGGATAGACAAGGGAGGAGACTGAAACCTTAACTCGGCCTGAAGGATGACCGCGCAGGCGCGTTCTTACTGGCGTGAGTCGAACCTTAATCGAAGCTTCTCATCCTTCCCCTACGGGAATCTGAAAGATTATGCGATTTTGAAGGTTTGGATTTGCTCTGGAAAATGGTGGCGGGGGAAGGATTCGAACCTTCGAAGTCGATGACGGCAGATTTACAGTCTGCTCCCTTTGGCCGCTCGGGAACCCCGCCAGGGGTAGTGCTTTGAATTGTCAGATGGTGGTGGGGGAAGGATTATTCGTTGCTTCGCTCCT
>NZ_DASYBS010000130.1:0-20038 GCF_036500665.1 Cedecea sp. | reverse complement strand
AAAGCCAAACTGTACTATCTGCGTGAGCGTACTGGTAAGTCTGCTCGTATCAAAGAGCGTCTGAACCGCGTCGGCTAACGCTGCATCCAAAAGTTAATATCTATGAAGGGGTTGGCATATGCCAACCCCTTTTTTTATGCTTAAGATCTGTTGATTGCATTTGCAAGATTTTGTTGCGTAAAAGTAAGTTTCCGCCGATATAAAAAAGCCTGCGGTGGCAGGCTCTTTGCCTTACAGCGCGGCGGCGCGCGGCTTGTTTTTTTCCGGGTGCGGCTGAACCGGGATAATATCGCCAGGCTTCACAATCACTCGCGCGACGGACTCATGCGTGGCAAAAGTGCAGCTGCAGTTAATGTTCTGGCATTGGTGATAGCGCTCTTTGGTCGCTTCACTCAGGTAACGGCTGGAACGAGTATGGGCCACGCTACCGCAAAGTGGACAGTGCATCATAGTTGAATCCCTCTTTCGACTGCATCAAGTTATATGACTTATAATAGCTCGATGACTTGCAAAAGCAAGACTTGCTTTTCGAAAGCGAGATTAATTCTCTTTGGTAGTGATCTCAACACCCTCAATGTAGACGTTAAGCTCCAGATTACTGAAGAAGCCACTGTTGCTTAAGGTATGGGTGATCTTATTAACCACCCACAGCTGCTGATCGATAGCTTCCTTAAAACCATAAACTCGGATAGGGGTCTCAGGGAACAGGTCTGGCTGTCCGGTGGCCAGGCTGATACTGAAGGTTGCAATCCCTCTTTGTAATTGCTCAAACAGTGACTGAGCTGCCCGCATGGCGGTTTCTTTATCACGATAGATTTTTGCAATGTGGCAGACCTGCTTTTCTTTACCGACCATATAGCTACTGGTTTGCTGTGGGGCGGTAGCTGTTTTGTCAGCGAATTTGGCGGCAGGATGCCGGGAGGTACTGGCGTTTGCCTGCGGGATTTCCCGTTCTACTTGTACGCTGCTGTTGGCGCGCTCCGGATGTTCGGTATTCAGCCAACTGGCACTGACACCGGTGTAACCGCCGCGATCTTTCAGTTCAAAACGGTGAGTGTCGCCGTCACTGCGGGTCAGTGTTTTAATAGGGTTTGGCTCGCCACGCGGGCTACGACCAAACCCGGGTTTGATAAACTGCAGGCGCTGGTATTTGATAGTCACCCGCGCACTATTTGCCAAGGCCAGCCGGGAAAGAAATTGAACATCGGTCTCATTGGTTTGGTCGATATGTGCAATCTTTATTGCGGCCAACTCATCGCTCAAATAGGGGGCGTTCAGCCCATTACGCGTTGAAATTTGTTGCACGATTTCGCCAAAGGTCTTGTCTGAATAAGACTCGCTGCGGGATTCGTTTAACGAGCCACGAAAATCAACGCTACGGGCTGTGATTGATATGAGATCTGGAGCGCCAGAGTGGATGATAGTATCGACAATAAACTTGCCCTGGCCAACCAGTGCTGAGTTATTCCAACCAAGAAACAACTCCAGAATGGCCCCCCGACTGGGTAGGGACATCAGGCCATCGCTGTCGTCCAGATTAATGGTCAATTGATCGGCGCTCAGGCCGCCATTATCTACCATGTTTAAAGAGATCAGCCGCTGACGGATATCATTGGTAATATCCTTATCTGCCAGCGTCAGGATAAAGTCGGGGGCCGGTTTGGCCCCCATAGGTTGATAAACGTCGGCGATCATAATGATATTCCCGTCGCTTTTTGCGCTTTCGCCAGCAGGTCGCCAGCCTGGTGGCGCAAATCGCCGAACATGGCATGCAGCGATTCATCTACGCGCTTTAATGTGATGGTGAAGGAAATTTGGCGCGGTTGACCGTTGGCGAAAAATTCTTTGCTGTCCTGAGTGATTTTCTCGATCACGAACATACCGTAAATGGTGCCGCTGCCTTCAATAAGCGGCCAGGCACGCCCTTGTTCGGCCATGGTCTGCAGCGCCAGTAAAGATAGCCGCCCACCGGTTAGCTCAGGCATCAGTTGTCCGCTTAAGGTGATCATTTCGCCATCCGCGCCCAAAAATTGAGCACTTGGTCTTTGGCCGACACGGCTTCCTGTCGGCCAGCGATAGCTCAGCTGACGGTTCATGGTTTGGTAGGGCAGGGTGCGTAACATAAATACGAACAGTCCCAGAGTTAGCATCATTAGTCTGGCTCCTTATACCTGCGCATAAGCGCTGAGGTGCTGATTACGGCGAGTATTTTCGATGTCCATCATGGCTGAACGGACGACACGTTCCATTTCGTCACGGGTAGTTCCTTCCGGTACGTTGATGGCGATGTTATTGGTCAGTACGCTGTTATCCGAAAGGTTAGGGGGCGCGGCAGGGCGAACGGCACGATAGTTTTCGTTGCCCAAACTCAACACGCCCCCGCTGGGGGAAAGGCTGCTGTCATATTTTTCCGAGGTTGGATCCCTTTTTTCATTGCTAAACCATCCAATGGCCGAATCAATGATGCCTCGTGCCTTGCCGATTAAGCCAATCAACTGGTTAAGCGCATCGCCGGGCAGCCTGAATGCCCAAACCAGCCATTCGCCCAGCATTTTTCCGTAAGCCGCTGCGGTGTTCAGTTCTTCCTGAGTGCTTTTTATCGGTGTCAATAATTGCATAAACCAGTTATAGACCGGTTTTAACTTGTCCATGAGGCTGTTAAAGGCTGCAATCACTGGAGAAAATGCCTCACTAATAGGACCCATTGCCGTACTGAAACTTTCCGCGACTCCGCCGATAAAGGCGCTAATCGGTTCCCAATATTTATAGATTAAGGCGGCCCCTCCGACGATCGCTGCGACTACGGCGACAATGGGCAGGCTGAGGGCAGCAAAGACTCCGGCTATCATGCCGCCAACGGAAGTGAATACGGTGCCCAGTAGACCCGCACCGGCCATCAGCATGTTAATGGCGCTCAGCGCCGGCACGATAAAGGTACCTATGGCTGACAGGCCGCCAGTCAGTGCGGTTACGGCAATGGCTACCGTCATCAGGGTATTGGCCAACGCAGGGTTTTCTTTTGACCATTGACCCAGGGTGTTTAGCCAGCCGGTCGCGGTTTGCGTCAACTGCCGTAGGGCTGAGTTTTGCCCATCGAACAGGTCGATGCGGATGCTGTCCCAGGAAGCGAACAGTTTCTTGATATCGCCATCCAGATTATCCCCCCGTACGGTGACCATCGCCTGAGCGGCGCCATCAACGCTCCCCAGGCTGTGCCCTTGTGGGGCCAACTGTGCGGCGGTTTGCTCCAGGCCCTGCCCACTCTGGAGGGCTGCCGGTGCGGCGGTCCGCATTTTTTTATCGAACTCATCAAGGCTCCACTGATAGCTGCTGCTGGCTTTGGCCATTATATCGGCGATATTTCCAGCCTGATCGGCCGGCAGCTGAAACGCCTGCTGGATACCCGACAGCGCTTTTACTGCTTCCTCGATGCTGCTGCCGCTGGCCTTGGCCAGATTCAGTGCTGCAGGTGCCGCAGCCAAAACTTCCTGAGGGTTGTAGCCAGCGGCGGCCAGAGCGGATTGCGTTTCAGCGACCTCCTGCGGGGACTGTCCCTTGGACACCCTGCCGGTTGCCTGTTGGCGCAGGGCTGTTAACCGGCGGTCGTCGTTGTTTAATCCCAACTGCGCCTGCACACCGGACATCTGCTGTTCAAACTTCATACCCGGTGCCAGCAAATCTTTACCGGTGTTGAAGGCACTACCTGCCAGTCCCAACCCCTTTGAAGTAACATCGTGAATCTTTCCAATTCCGTTCTGTCGGGTTTGAAAATCACCAAGCACTTCTGTACGTCTTTGCTGACTCAGTTTTTGGCGGGCGCGTTGTTGGCGGCTAAGAAGGTTTTGGGCGGTCTCTGAATTTACTTGTGAGCGTTGCTGGGCGCCGGTTAAATTGGCGGTATCAATCCCTTTGCCCTGGAGCTGTTTTTCCAGATGGCCTTGCTGGAGCGATAAAATGGCTCCACGGGCCTTTTGCACGACGTGATTGAGATTCGCCTGCTGTGCCGTTTCAATATCTTTGGGGGAAGATAAAAACGCGGGCAAAGCCATACGGGTATTTTGAATCGCATCAAGCTCAATCAGTACGTCGGCCTGCGCCGCTTTTATCTTCAGTAATTGGGTTAGTTGAGCCTGGTTTTTTTGTTCTGTTTTTAGCCGCTTTTGCTGGTTGCGGATGCTGGTGTCCGCGTTTGCCAACGTTTTTTTGCTGCCGCTGCTACTCATCTGTATTTACTCCACTACGTTGAAGGGCCTTATAGCGCCAGTCCATCAGCTCGGTCAGCGTCATGCCGTTCATCTCCGAGGGCGGCCAGTGAAAAATCACTGCGATGTCCGCCATCAGATCGTCCACGGTCAGAACGGGGTCGATGTTTACTCGGCCGATTTCGGTGACAAAAAACCGATCACCTGGCCGGCCAGCGCAATCAGGTCCGGCAGTTCCAGACGGGCGCACTCTTCTTTGGTCAGGTTTGGATAGGTCACGCGCGGCAGGATGGTGATCAGGGCGTCGACGTCGGCGTTGGCCAGCGCCGCCAGACCGATACCGCGCAGGCTACCTGCATTCGGTTTGGTGACCTGTACTTCACGGATCTCGCTGTCGCCACGTTTGATCGGGGTTTCCAGTACAACGGTGTTTTCTGAGGATGTATTCAGTTCCATGGGGGTATCCAATTATTGTCAGGAGGAAACAGGGCCAGCACCAAGGCTGGCCATTGAAGTGGTAAATTACAGACCGATAGCGCGGCGGTGGGCCGCCAGCAGATCCACTCCGTCGACTTTTTCGATCATGTTGACGGTATCGATCTCGATCAGCTCTTTGCCGTCGATGCTCAGCTTGAAGTAGGTACAGTCGGTAGAAACCTTGGTCTCGGTGTCTTCGCCTTGTTTGAAGTCGCCGCTGTCGATTTCTTTGTGGCGACCGCGCATGACCACTTCGAGCGCCGATACTTCACCGGTGTCATCGCGCTGGAAAGAACCGGTGAAGCGCAGGGGTACCGCATCGACGCGGCCCCATTGCTTCAGCACCAGCTCATCAATGCCGCCCATGGTCCATTCGACCACCAGCGCATCGTCGTCCAGACCGAAGTCCACAGACGCAGCACCGCTCATACCGCCACCGCGGAATTTCTCCAGTTTGCGGGTCAGTTTTGGCAGGGTCATGGCCGAGACCACGCCCATGTAGTTGAAGCCATCGTTAAACAGGTTCAGGTATTTCAGTTTTTTTGGCAGTGCCATGATTCAGGTCTCCTTAGCTGTTCACGGACGCGGCGAAGTTCGCCAGGTAGCGGTCGGTAATGCGCTGACGCAGGGTCAAGTCTTCCAGCGGCGGTACCGGGGTGTAGTCGTAATCGATAAACAGCTTGCCGGCCTTCAGGGTTTCCTTGTCGTTGGCGCTTTCGTCATACCAGCAGTCGCCGTCAATGATCAGCCCGGCGGATTTCAGCTCGCGGAACTTGGCTTTGATGCCGTCGATCATGTCGCGGATCAGCGTTGGCGTCACCGGGCGGTCAACGGCCCACAGATGCGCTTCTGCCATGGTGTCAGCCAATACCTGCGCGGTACGGGTGTAGTTTTCGAACTGGAATAACGGATCGTCGGAACAGGTGCGTGAGCCCCAGAACTTGAAGCCGTCTTTGCGGATCAGGGTGGTCACACAGCCTTGGTTTAGCAGGTCAGCGTCGGTGCCGACGGTTTGCAGATCCCAAAATACGCTGGCCGAAATACCGCTGACGCCGTTGACGCCGACGTTGGACAGAGTCTTATGCCAACCAGTTTCCTGGTCAATTTTGGCGCGCAGACCGAGTGCCCGAGCGGTGGCGAAAGCGATATCGCTGCTGTTGGTGGTGGTATTCCAGTTAACAAAGTCCGGCCAGATCAGCATCAGTTCGCGTTGGCTGAAGCCTGCGCGGTACTTGATGGCGTCGGAAACGGTTTTGCAGCCGTAAGCGCTGATATAACCGAAGGCGCGCAGTTGCTGGCAGATGCCGGCCAGTGCGGTAGCGACTTCCAGATTGTCGTGGCCTGGTACACCCAGAATACGGGGCTTCACGCCCAGCTCGGCCTGTGCTGCCAGCAAGGCTTTCATGCCGGTATATTTACCGTTCTCATCAGCGCCGCCAATGATATTGGAAGTGGTTTCGGCCTCGTCTTTGCCTTCCGCCACGCGTACCACGACGGTGACCGGTTTGGCCTGCTCGGCGATCGCCAACAGCGAGCGTGCCAGGGTACCATTCTTGCCGGCCTTGCCACTGGCGGCCAGAACGTCAGTGATCAACACCGGAGTGTTGAGGGGGAACAGGGTTGCATCGGCATCTTCTGCCGTACAAACCATGCCGATAATCGCCGTTGAGACGGTGGAAATTACGCGGGTGCCTTCGTTGATTTCGAGGACACGCACGCCGTGGTGATAATCACCCATAGCATTACTCCGTTTGTGGTTGGTAACAACAGAATGCCTTGCGTGACGGAGGGGTGCATCTCATTGGGTATGTATGAGAACTGGTACAACAGCAGGAAAATCAAGATAAAAAAAACGCCCCAGGCGGGGCGTTTTATCTTCAAGGCGTAAAGCGTGTATTGCTAAACATCAGAGAACGGCTCATTACTAATGTCTTTATCAGATATTTGGGGCTGTTGGCCAAGTGATATTTGGTGCAGCATTCACATCAATGCGATTAATCTGGATGCGGAAAAATATCCATGTTTTTAACTTCATTAACTCTTCCTTGTTAGCAATCTCTAAATCTTTAGCATCTTGCAATGGTGCTATAATCTTCGTGGCTAAGGCAATAAGTTTTAATTTCTCTTGCTGAGCGTGTTTTGCAAGTTCAGACTGTGAATATATACGTGGCATAATTACCTCTCCGCTAAACATCCACTCACCGGTGTCTGATAGTGTCTCGGGTATATTGTTTTTTTTCAATTCAATAACAGATAAATTAAATGGCCATAACATAGATACATCATGTGAGAATGCACAAACAACACCGTTGCTATCATAGGCAACCTTTATAGTGTCAGGCGAAAAATCCTTTTGATGTTCATACCAGTCATTACCAATTTCATCACATAAATAAGTTACATCTAGACCCAGTGACGGCTTTTTTGGTGTGTACTGCTTAAAGTTTTTTAAATGCTTCATTATTACTCTGTCCCGATAGTAACCCATTGGCCGTTTCTTAAAACTTGGATTGCCGAGTAAGCGCCCCAAATACCTGGATTATAGTTTGCACCTGACATACCGCTATAAACGCAACCTGACGGTAAATCCATTCTTCCACCGGTATCGGCGATAACAGTTCGGCCTGATAGGCGAACCCCTTGAATGAGATTTTGATATGCCCAGTCGTTGGCATTATTTTGTGCTGCATTAGCAGCTTGATCAGCATGTCCCCAGGCTGCGTCACGTGCAGCGTTAATGTTGGCTATTATTGCATCCCATAGCCATTGACCATTGGGATTCCAGCGTGTGCCCCAGATGTTTCCATCCGGAGTCATGTTGGCGTTGCCAACAAAAAGTGTGTTTCCAGCCTTTAAGCTTTTTGGAGCTATAAAATCACCTTCTGTTGACCATGAAAATTGAATATCTTGCCCTGCGGAACCTCTAAATTGCATTAACCATTTAGGACTACCATCAAGTGCCAAACTGCCCTGTGACATTGCCCATGATGATTTATTTTCAATGGTTATTTTCTGTTTGATTAACGGACTATATGCGTTTGTTGAGCGCGCAGAGAACTCACCGTAGAATGCGGCTTTAGAATTATATTGTTCAGAAAAAACTTGTGGACCGTTATATTGACCGGTCAATTCACCAGTCATTATGTCTCCGCTCTGTTTGACAAACTTGCCGTCGGCCTCGGCCTTGCTGTAGGCCCCAACATCCGCCGCCGTAGGTTTAAAGCCCGTAGTATAGATTCTGGACCACGTCAGAGGCCTATCCTGTGTGCTGGAGCTGCCGATATAGGCAGTTCCATTATTCTGTACCGCCAAATATCCGCTGGAAGGGCCTCCATCACAAGGCAGGTTCAGTACGCCATAGACACCGCCACCTGGTGCATTTTTTGATGTGCTGTTGACCCGATAAATTTCACCGAGGTTGCTGTAGGCGTCGGTATGATGTGATACGCCTGCGCCAAAACCAAATGCACCAACCTCCATCAAATTTGCAGCTCCAGTCCCCACGTTTCTTGTGGCAGCATTACCCAGTGCGAGATTGCCACGTGCGACGGCCTTGTTGGTCAGATCCGAAAGGTTATCGGCTTTTTTGAGACTTGCATCATTAACCGCCTTCACCGCTTTTGGCGTCGCCGCCAGGACTTCGCTGTTGCTGTTGCTGTCGCTGCTCAATTGGGTAAACCCTTTGGCCAGCAGGGTGGCATCCGGGTGGTTACGTGAACGGGCATGTTCGGCGATAGCCGCATCCAACGTATCGCGGGAAACCAGCACGGCGGTTTTGTCCGCCACGATCACTGCGCTGGCATCACCTTTGACCAATAGGACCATGCGCACTACCTGAGTACGACCGGCACCTTCAGCCAGTAATGGCTTGTAAGTGTCTGGAGTATTGGCCACGGCCACCAGTACGCCATTTTTATCGTATAGCCCCAGTTCGCGGATCCACCAGCCGCCAGTATCTTCCGGGATCACCTGCTCGGCGATCACCTGGTTGCTGCTGTTGGCGTTAACCTGCAGGGAATTGAGCGCAGCGCGTCGCTTCTCATTCACCAGTTTGGTTTGGTTTTCGCTGGGCAAAGTGGCTGAGCCACCGCCGTCGCCGACCGCCATCTGGGTGATCTCCAGCTTCTGGCCAGTTGCCGCGGCGTTAGCCAGCAGCGCTTTGCCCTGATCGGTGAGCAGGGCGCGGTATTTTGCTGTCATGTCGTTGCTCTCTTCTGTTTGTCGGCCGGATAGTTGAGGCCGCTCTTGTACATCACATACAGGCTCAATCCGCGCAGGATTTCACCCGACCAAAAACCGAAGAACATCCCGTTGTCCGTGCCGGGACGCGGTGCCGGCGACCAGGCGCCATCCATCACATCCCCACTGGTGAGATAATTCTTCTGTAACTCTGTAACGCATTGTTCAATAAAGTGTTCTGTTCCAATGACCTCGCTACCGGCCATTTTTGCCATCACGGCTCCGGCCAACCAAAGGCCACATATATGGCCGGTAAAGTCATGTTTATCGGGTTGTGGGATGCCGGTCATCGGGAAATCGGTCGGTGTAATACCGCCAGAATCCTGAGTAAAACCAATCAGCCAGCTCAACCAGTTTTCGACATAGCTGACCAATTTGGCCGGCGGTGTTTTACCCGCCAGTTTCAGCTCATGCCAAGCGCGTGCAGCGCCAAAGAAGGCTCGTGGCTGATAACCGGACCAGGCAGTCCCATCGCCCCAGTGATGCATGGTCCAGCTGTCCGCGTTGCCGTAGCTCAGGTTGTCCCAGCGATTCCAGATATAAGCGGAAGCGCCGGGCCCCAATACGCCAAACTGCTGCTGGTACCATTGCTGTGACTGCCACAGAAACTCGGTCATGTTGTTCAGCATCAGACCGTCGAGATCGGCATCGGCATGCACGAAAATGAAGGGGTATTGGTAGCCTGGATAAGGCATGCCGTGCCAGCCGTCGAACTGTTGGCTGTCTGCCTGATAGATATTGGAAAAGGGGATCACGCCGGGCGTGCAGAACAGGCTGTCCTGGCGATGGCCCAGCAGGGTGCAATCCCCCAAAAGCGCGGTATAAGGGTTTTCCGCCTGCAGCGTGACGCGGTATTTGATGGTGTAGCCATCGTCGGCGCTGAAGGTCGGCGGAATATCATTCAGTACGTAGTAACTGAAGTTGGCGTCCGCTACGTTGCCGTCTTGCAGCACGGTAACCTGCTCAACCGTAATGAAATTAGGGTGGGCAGGTTTCTCGTCAGTATCCTGATGGTCTGGTTGATAACCGCTTAACACTGCGCTTGCAGGGTCAAAGGTCGCCAGCCTCCATTGGCCACCGGTGGCAGGCAGCATCCAGTACCAGCGCCATTGGTCGTCGTCCTCTAGCCGCAGATTGAAATTGGCATCGGCGCGATAAACCAATTGGTTAACAGGAAAACGTTCTTCGTCCGTCAGCCAGGCACCGATCACCATTCCGGCGTCATCGTTAGGGTAGCGTGCGTTGATTACCGTTGCGCTGCGCCGATCGTAAACTTGCTCCTCAAACAGGCTGCTGATCGCGCAACCGCCGTAATCGGTCACGGCACGCAGGTCGGCCAGCAGATAATCGCTGCCATCTTTGTGGGTCAACGCAGCCAGACTGGTGAGTGGGATATCGTAAGTTTTTACCTGATTTTGGGTGGACTGCGGCAGACCTATGCCCCAGTCAGTGGTTTGTGTCGCATCTTTTTCTGGTGCGATAGCAAGCTGTAATTTGCAGGAAATCGGCTGGTTTTTGTCATCAACACCGCCGAAAGTGGTGCGTACTTTCGATTGGTTGTTGATGCGGAACCATACCGCTTGCTGTTCCAGCGACTGTTGCGACGCCACTTCTTTGCGCAGGCTGATCATGCCTTCGGCGTTGCGTGCATAACTGACTGGCGCATCGGCAGGATATGACCAGTCGTAGGAGATGCCGTCGGTGAAGGGAGTATTGGCATGCAAGCTCTGGCGGAAAAACTTATCCTGCGCGTCAATATCGGTGTATTCCATGGCGGTGAATTCAACGCTTTTCCAGGCGTTGAAATAGCGCTGCTCGCCGGTGATTTTGTACAGCAGGTGACAGGCATCGGCGAACCATAGCTCGGCGTCTGCCGCATTGCCCATGGCATTGTGCGGGACGGGGACATGCAGCGGACGATTGTGCTGAACCTGATTACGTTCAATCATGATGCCGCCGTGCTCGACGGGCTGACGATTGGCGAAGTTCAACTTATGACTGCCGTTGAGCGTGTCATCTTTCAGTTGAACGGTACCAAACTGCGCAGCGGGCAGACCCTGGGCCAGAATGTCGCCGTCGGCGCTAATCTGATAACCCTGCCAGTTAATGATCCACGCGACGTCGTAACGCTTGCCGTCACTGCTCCAGTCCACGTTGCCGGCGGCGTCAATTGCACGCACCTGCGCATTGATGGCGTCCCAGGCCAGGGTACCGTCAAAGGCGAAAGTAGCGATATCCAGATATTCTCCCCAGTAAGGTGCGCCCTGCGGGATCTGCGTTTTGCCTTTAGTGAAGGTCATGGGGACGCCTTTGAAACCGCTGTGCGTCGGATCTTTAGTGTCTACCGGCCAGTTGGCAGGTACCGGCTCCTTGGCATTGACGATCCAGTTGGCTACCCAACGCTGAGGGGTTTCCGGGATGGGGGCACCGTCGTAAAAATGAGTCACATAAGCATCGAAACAGGCAATGGCCTGATCCAGATACTTCTGTTGTTGGGTTGCCAGGTAGGCATGGGCATAGCCGAGAATTTGCAACGCCTGCCCCTCGGTGGTGGCGTCATTGGGCAATCCCGCCATGCGGGAAAGCTCTCGTTCATGGCGTGAGTCGGCCAGAACATGTTCTGCGTTGAGAACAAAATGTTGTTGGGTCGAATCCAGGGTGGTGCCAGTATTACGTAGTAAAAACTGATAGTGACCCTCCAGCATCTGGCGGGCGAACTCGACATAATCCGGATATACCGTGGTTATCTCGGCGTCGTAATGGCCACCGGCCACCTCGATATTGCCTGAGGCCTCCAGGTTCAGCGCCAGGCCGGTCAGGTGGCGGCTGACCGGCTTGGCGTCGGCGATCATCCGTTCCATTTCCAGGTACATTTCTTCGGTGATGCCATTTTCCAGCACGCCGATATCCAGTGAAAAGGTGCCGGGTTCCGCGTTGGTTTCCCACCATTCACGCAGTTTTATCAGATAACCCAACGGCTCCACCACGCGGCGGATGGCGCCGATAGTGCCTTTATGGCGATGAACGAAGAAGGCAGAGGAGACGACGCGGCGTTTGGTTTCTTCCGTCCAACCTTCATCCCAGTGATCGACCGAAAACGCCCAGGCCAGGTACGGCAGCAGGTTGACCGGGCAGGTGGCCGGGTTCCACAGCTCGCGCAGCGGTACCGGCAACGCGGCCAGCTCGGCGCAGGCCGCCGCCGCAGCAACCTCCAGAGGTGAGGAGCCTACCGGCAACAAACGATCACTCATCGGAGCCTCCTACCGTCAGAAGATAGCTGGCACAGTACGACGCCTGGGTTTTATCCAGCACGATATCGGCCTGCGGGCTTTTCAGTTCCACCCGTTGCACCCCTTCGGCATGCAGAGCGGCATAAATCGCCGAAAGACGGATATCACGGCCCAGGCGGTGCTGCGCGCTGATGTAGCTTTTCAGCTTGGCTTCGGCAGCACGGCGGATCGGCTCGGCTTCCGGACCAGGGTAGAGATAGAGCAGTGCATCGATATTGTAATTAACGATAGTGGCGGAGCGGACGGTGACCCGATCCGCCACCGGGCGCACGTCTTCATCGTTCAGCGCTTTATCGACAATAGCCACCAGCTCGGCGCTGGCGGTGCCATCACCCTCACGTGAGAGCACAGAAATCAGAACATTGGCCGGGCTGGGGCTGGTGGCAGAAACATCGGCTACCCGGCCATCGGCGGAGCGGCCGTGGTATTCGTAGGAGCCGCTGGAGCCGGCAACGCTCAGACCTTCGAATGCCTGCTGGATGCGCACACGGAAATCGCTGTCGGACTCCATAATCGCCGCCACCGGAGGAATGACCGCATTGTCAGGCTGCTGGACCACCAGGCGTTCAACCTGGAAGTTACCGCCAAGCTGATCGAGATCGCTACCGCCGGCATAGCCGAGCATCACCGCCTGAGCGGCCTCATTGATGCGCTGGCGCAGGATCAGCTCGCGGTAAGCGTTTTCCTGCAGCAGTTTGACGATCGGTTCCGACTCCAGCGTCAGCGTGCGTGCAATGGCTTCACGCTGTTCTTCCGGGTAAAGGGAAATCAGCGTGGCTTTGCGATCGGCCAGCAGCGACTCGTAGTCGAGGGGGTCTACCACCGTGGGGGCGGGTAATAAGCTCAGGTCAATGGTTGCCATGGTGTCAGCTCACAGAAACAGAAAGAGAAAAGGTATCCGGCGTATCGATACGGTTGCCGGTAATGTCGACCACCATTTTTCCGTCGATGGTGGTGTTAAAGGTGATGCCGCTAAGTTGAATGCGCGGCTCCCACTGCAGCAGCGCGCTGTAGCAGGCGGCCATAATCTGCAGCCGCAGCACGTCGTTTTGCGGCTGATCCAGCAGCTCGGACAGCAGCGAACCGTAATTGCGGCGCATAATGCGTGAGCCGATCGGGGTGATTAAAATGTCGCTCACCGACTGGCGGATATGGTCAAGATCGGTGATCGTGCGACCGGAGCCGCGGTTCATGCCGAGATATTTCGCGTTATTCATGCTGGTTTATCCGTTTGGCCTCCGCCGTTTTGCACGCCGCCGTGGGTGTGGGTATGTACCACCACGCCGTTAGAACTGATGCTGCCGCCGGAGTGGTTGAGATCGCCGGTCATCGAGCCGCCCTGCCGGATGGCGATGGTGCCGGTGGTTAATAGCTGGGTGCATTCCACTTCGGGGGCATCCAGCGTGATCTTGCTCGTTGCACGACAGGTGATGGCCGGTGCAGTGACGCTTACCTGCTCTGTGGCTTCAATGGTGGCGCTTTTGATACCCGTGACTTTCAGTGCCCCCTCTGCCGGTTCGTATTCGATCACCGCGCCGTCAGGGAAGGTGATGTGTGCCGCCTGAGCCGAGGTTGACGGCGCGGGATGGGCATCGGAAAAAATGCCGGGGAGCACGAAGGCGGTGTCAAGCTCGCCTCCCAGCGACAGCACCAGCACCTGTTCACCTACGCTGGGTGCCCACCAGCAGCGGGCGTCACCGGCTCGGCCGGTTAGCCAGTTAAGCCAGTCGGTGAGGTTGCCACCGGTGGCAACGCGACAGCGCCCGCGTTCGAGATCGAGCTCGCTGATGGTGCCGATGCGTATCAGGTTGCGCACCAGGCGCTGAATATCGAAGTTGTCTGTGTTCATCTGTTAAGAATGCCGCCGTATAAGGGGGGCGACAACGCGGCGGCGTTTAGCTGACGCCAGCACAACAGAAGCCGTCCCTTGGGTCAGTTTATGGCTGCTGAAATTGGCTGATCAGCTCGCCGTGCAGGTAAACGCGGGTGAAGCGAATGACGTTCTCCGGCTCCGGCGGCTCGGCCAGGGGGGTGATATGCAGTGCACCCTCGCGCTGTTCCACCTGGATGCGTTCGGTCAATTGCAGTTGAAGATCTAGCTGGCCGGCGGCGCTGACGTCGCGTTTAAAGGCAAAACCGTTTTTACGTTTATCCTGGTTGGCGAGAATGTCGGGCTGGTGGCTGCGCAACCAGGCCAGGACAGTGACCATCACCAGATCTTCTTCGGCTGCCTGGTCGCTCAGTGTCAGATTGAGCTGGTATTGGTATTCGAATGACAGCGAAGTGCCTAATGTCGAGACTACGCGGCCGTTATCCAGGCTGATGCGTAACTTATCGGGGTGCGTCTGCAGGTCTGGCAGAGCGGTGGTCAGTGCAGCACGCAACTGCTCGGGTTTTAACATGATGTCTCTCCTTGAATGGTTGAGTCTAAGCAGCTGCGATCAGCGCTGGACACCTTGCAGGCACAGCGCACGTTCGGCAGTGCGACGGCGTTCCAGCCCCTGGCTTTTAACGCCCTTGACATAGATCCAGCGCGGTAGCTGGTCGCAAGCTGCCTGCCATTGTTGGCGTTTGATAAAGGTGGCCAATGTGGAATTGCAGGCAGCGCTGACGCCAACGTTGAAGGCAAAGGCGCTGACTGCGTCGTAAACCGGCTGAGGCATCTCTACCGTCATGCAACGGGCTATCCCTTGTTCGACGGTGCGGACATCCTCGATCAGATTGGCCGCTGCCTGACGTTCGTTGATGACGGAGCCGGCTTTCACACCAGCGGTATGGCCGATGCCGTTGGTCCAGACCCCGGCACTGCACTGATAGGGGGCGAGCCGGCAGCCTTCGAAATCGGCAATCAGCCGCAATCCCTGCTCAGAGGTGTGTAGGGTATTGAACCGCGGCAGCAGGGTGGCGAGGGCCAGAATAGCCGCCACGCTGCAGCGTTTAGCGAGTGAGCTCATCGTAGACTCCGCGTTTCAAACCGTTTTTTTTTAACGATTTCAACAGCTGGTAACTTTTACGCCGGTAGTACCAATTGACCGCGAAAGTACCGACGCCGACCGCAGCGCCGACCAGGAGGGCAATGTCCTGTGTGGAATGTCGCCCCATCCAGGCCAGGCAGGCCGCCGTGAGGTAGGCAAGCGTTGAGGTGAGTTTTTCCATCGCTTAGTCCCACAGTTTGACGGTTTCTCGTTGAGCGGCCGCCGGCAGATCCGGCAGTTCGACCGGATGACCGTGGGGGAGTAGCGGGCCTACGTCGGCCAGATCGCGATTAGCGAGATAGACCTGCTCCACCAGACGCTGAGTGCTGCCGTAATAGCGCCAGCAAATCGCGTCGATGGTGTCGCCTTGTTGTGCATAAATTTTCATCATTACGCTCCTGCGTGGGGGAAAATGCGGTAGGCGCGAAGGCCCTGGATATGCGCCAGTTTCCCGTAGCAGGCAGGCGTCGGCAACGCGATGGGGTTGTGGATGGGCTGGCACAACCGAGGGCAGAAAATACCGGACGCAGAAACGAAAACACCCGCCAGCGGCGGGTGTTGGAAAAGGGGGTTTAGCGTAAGCAGGGGCTGGTTTAACGAGAGTCTTGTCCGTCGGCCGGGTAAAATATTTCTTGATAATCATTGTTTGGCAGCACCTGGCCGGCCAGATCCGAAATCAGCGACATGGCGATCAGAAATTCGGAGGCGTTGCACTGCGCAGCCTGCGAAACATCGGCGATGAACTGGATGCGGGACAGTGTTAGCTGTTGTTTATCCATAATTTCCACTGTTCTTGCCCTCTCTTAAGTATACTGTCTATTTATACAGTATTAAGCAAAACGCTAAAGGCGTCAATGATTGGATTTATCATTTGTGCAGTAAAAATTGGCCCAGTCATTGATTAGCGGAAATTGTACAAGTTGACCGTCAAAGCTGATTTTCCCTCCTCTTGCTAATACTTCCAGCTGCCAGCGCTGAGGATCGATACCTGTCTGTCGAAGATCGCGGGCAATCGTCAGGCAATACTGCTGTTGTGCTGGATTCAGACGTGCGGAGGGCGCCAATTTCGGGCCGTTGAAGAGAGCGGATCCACAGTTATTGACAGAACTCCAAGGTGTCGCAGATTCGCTGCTTTTGGCAACGATGCGCCATTGCAGCGTCCTTGTCCGGTATACCCGTTCGGAACCCAGATGAGGAGCATAAATACCGACCACTTTTTGCACTCGTTCGTCATAACTGTTCAGTGTGGGCGCGTCATCACGTGCTACACGTACCCATTGCCGGCTGCGAGGCACGTTGGCACCGCCCTGGGCATCGATATAACCGGAAAAGTCGCCAGTATCGGCGGCGGCGCGTACGGCTTCGGTTCGCTCATCGAACTGCTGCGTCAGGCTTTGCCCACGAATGCGACGACACTCGCGGTATGCGCCCATGCTGGGTAAACCAAAAGGATGAAACTGCGGAATACGCCAGGTGCTGGCCCAGGCGCTGACGGCATTGGCGGTTTCACTCAGCGGGGTACCGGTCTCATGATCGAGTTCTTCCTCCAGCGCATAGCCATCGAGATTCTTGGCAATGTATTTGGCCATATAAGCTGTCGCACCCCCTCGATTCAGGTGCTTATACTGGAGACGATTCTCTTGCGCTCCGGGTTCCCCGGCATCCTGCTGCAGTGCATAACGGAGCAGAATATCGATCACCGGTTGACGGTGAGTTTGGGGAGTAAACAGCATCAGGTGCCAATGCGGCGTACCGTCGTGGTGTGGTTCCACCACCCGGATACCGTAGACCTGGAGTTGACGATCCTTAAATGCGGTGCGCATTTTGCTCCATTGCTTCACCAGGTAGCGTTGGCCGTCTTTTGGGGTGAAGTCTTCAGGATCCCAACGGTGATTGAAGCGTGCCTTGCCGTGGCCGCCAAGGGTTCGAGTGGGATGAAAACGTGCGGGAGTCGTCAGGGTGACAAACAGCCCGATATGGGTGCTGCGCGCGGCGTAGGTTTCAATGCCTGCGAGGGTATTCATCAGCTCCATACGGCGGATAGCCGGGTTGGCGATGCTGCTCAGCACTTTCTCCATCAGATCGACACGCTCCCCGGTAAGGGTATTTTCCAAATCGCAGCGGCGAAGATAATCCTGATTTGATTGACGGCGCGCCTTCACGTCACGAATAGCCTGACGGCTGGCATAGGGGGAAGTGTTGCGGCTGACGTTGCCAATGGCGATCAGCAGCGCTTCGCGCCACTGCATACGTTGCATCTTCAGGCGCCGTAGCCACCAACGATCGCTGGTCAGTCTGGAGAGTGCCGCTACCGCGCGGTGGCTGTCCAGCAACCCTTTGCGATAACAGTGCCAATGCATGGGCTGAATATTAAAAGCGCGTGCCATGCTTGCAATCTGGCCATACAGTTTTGATTGAATTTCGTCCCGCAGCAGGACAGAGGAGTCTCCTGCATGCTTGGTCAGTAGGCTGTCGCACTCGCTTTGATAAAGTGCCAGTAACTGACCGGCGATCCGTTTGGCCAATTGTTCCAGCGCCTTGTCGCCCAGCGTTGGCAAAGCGCTATAGCTGTCGGCCTCATTGCCAAAGTGCATTGAGGCTTGGTGATTTTGGCCAAATTTATTGTTCACTTGTTGGATCCGTGGCCATATGCGGCGGTCGAAAACCCGCACCAGATAGTGCCAGGCAGCCTGCGCGCCTTGCTGACGCAACAGAAGTTGGTGGCGCTCGGTAAACTTTATGCGCAAATAATAAGGCAGGGTATTGATGCGGCGCAGCGAGGCCTGCCACTGGCGTAGCCGATCGCGGTTAAGCGTGGGTTCGCGGCCAATGGCTGGCCGCGGAGCATTCCAGGGATAGGCACCTTCAAACAAGGGCGAAGGCGGGGGGCCAATAAGGTCGGGGGGAGTCGGCATCGTATTAACGTCGGATAAAGTGACGTTGCTGAGCCTCTGCGATCTCCTGGCAGGCTATACAGCGGCTTACGCCGGGAATCGCGCGGCGTCGTACCTCGGGGATCTCCCCGTCACAGTCTACGCAAAACTGCGCTGAGGCTTGGGTGACTACGGGCCTGGCGTGCGCGATCTGCTTTTCGAGCATCAAGGCCTGGCGTTCTTGCGCCATATCTATGGTATCAGCCATGGTGTGTTCTCCAGATAGGGTAAATTTTGGCCGAACGACATCCGGCGGGTTGCACGCCAGAGGTTGCAGAACGGCTATTTTTTCTGATTCAGCAGGCAATCCTCTTCGCTGATATAGCGCGGCAGTGATTTGCCCAGTTCAATGAATGCATTGAGTGCAGCGACGATTTTCTGTCGCTGGGGATAGCTCATCTCGTGGAACTGCAACATCACGTGACGCTCGGTCAGGCCTGCATGAAAGCAGAGCGTGTGACGTAGATGCAGCGGTGCCGTGTTGTAGATCTCCTCGGCCTGATTTTTATATTGAACGAATAGCGTGCGGCGGATTTCAGCAATACGCCGTAGGCCGATAGCCCGTTGCTCTTCATTCGCCAACAGCATGGCAACCTCCTTAGATGCTAAGTGATATATGGGCTTGCAAAAGCGAGGCAGATCTCGGTTCGAATCACCCTCACTGTGTGAGCAACGTGCCTGCTTACCGTTAACCAATGGCAGCATAACTTGCTATTGGACTACCGCGATGTTTGCATTTTCATCAATCATGTCGCATCATCTTAACTAAAGTGACATTTAAGCCGTTTGTGAAACATTTATGTGGCACTTTAGATCGCAAAATGCGACTTGTAAATGCAAATTTTGATTTTAATCGGTGATGATATGCGTGAAGAGACTGTGAACGATAACGCCTCAGTAGGCGCAGTGATTGAAAGGATCCTTTCATCTTATGGTGTTGGCACGCAGAAAGAGCTGAGTGAAATCCTGGGGATAGCCCCTAACAACATCAGCAGTTGGCAGCAACGTGGCAGCGTGCCCGGCTATGTGATCATCAGCTGCGCGCTGGCTACGGGCGCTGATTTGGCCTGGCTTATGACCGGAGAGCTTGCAAAAACAAAAAGTGAACGTAAACCGATTCAAACCGCGCAGGGAAAAGCGCTCTACGATCGGGTTCTGGCCTCTGGCGGTAAAGGTGTGCTGCGCCGCATTCTCGATGCCTATGGCTTCAGTCTGCAGAAAGAATTGGGAGATTTACTGGGTATTTCGTCGGGCACCATGAGCACCTGGGTTCGTCGTAACTATTTCCCGGGAGATATCGTGGTGACTTGCGCTCTGGATACCGGCGTTTCTCTGTTGTGGCTGGCAACCGGGCAGGGGGAAATGGGCAGTGGCGGCACGGCGGTGGCGGTACCGACTGGCGGGCGGGCGCTGCCGAAATACCGGCTCGTCGCCGGGCAGTTGAAAGATGCGGGAGAATGGTTGGCGGACAGTTCGCTGATCCCGGCAGGGGTAGCGCAACCGGCCTATGTTGACGGCGGTCGGTTATCCTGGCTGGTGGATTTGGCCGTGACGCACATTGCCAATGGCCGTTGGCTGATTGATATCGATGGCAATATCGACGTCTATGATATTGCACGTTTGCCGGGTAATCAGGTTCAGGTCAGTGGGGGGAATGCTGACTTCCAGTGTTCCACCGATGCGCTGAAAGCTTTGGGCATGGTCTGGTTGACTCTGACGCCTCAGGCATAAAAAAAGCCCATCGATGATGGGCTTGGTGGAATCAGTGTACTGGGCGAAAGGATTACAGACCGTATACCAGGCTGATGGACGTTGTGGTATCGGTGTTCTTCGGTGCTGAGGCTGGCGGCTTGCTGTTGTAAGTCACGTTATAAGCCAGACGCAGTGCGAACCTTTCGTTAATCGCGACGCTTAGCGCGGTT
>NZ_DASYBS010000129.1:0-3187 GCF_036500665.1 Cedecea sp. | reverse complement strand
CGGCTTTCGGCTTTCTCGAAAACGACAACCTGGATGCGAACACGTGGGCGAACAACTTCTCGGGGACCCCAAAGCAGCCATTTACGCAAGCAATTTTCGGCGGAGGGATTGGCGGTCCGATCCTGCGTGACAAATTATTTTTCTACGCAGACTATCAGGGCGCCCGCTTCCGCACTGGAGGCACTCAGACGGCAAGCGTCATTCCTGCAGCATTCCGCAATGGCGATTTTTCCTCATCTCCGGTACAGCTCTATCACTTTGTAAATGGCGTTCGTACGCCATATCTAAATAACCAGGTAACAGTTACAAATCCCGTGGCGCAATATTTGTTTGCGCATCCGGAGCTATATCCTCTTCCCAACAAAACCCCAACCGACGGAATCGCGCAGAACAACTATATTGGCAACTATCTGAATACTGTGCGCAATGATCAGGGCGACGCGAAAATCGACTGGCACTATGGATCGAGAGATACCTTCAGTGTCCGTTATTCGCAGGGTGAGGCCTCCGATGCCACACCGCAAACTCCGATTGCCATTACTTTTCCAGCTATCAATAGTTATCCCTTTAAGGGCATCGCCTTCAATCAGGTGCATGTCTTCTCCCCCGCAATCGTCAACGAGTTCCGTGCAGGCTGGTCGCGTATTCGCTGGGTGCAGGGCATTCCGGTTGACACAACTGGCGCGTTCGGCCTCACGGGCAATTCGGTGGTCGGTATTAATTATCCCAATCAGCCGTATCCGGGCTTTGCCTTTCAGGACTTCTCGAACGCCCAGGGCAGCTTCAACCAGACTTACCTCACCGGCATCGGTACTACGGGCCTCGGCAGCAGTCTGATCAACAACATCTTCACCTACGGCGACAACCTCACCATCGAATCGGGCAAGCACACAATGAAGATGGGTGCGGAAGTGGTTCGCTACCAGCAGAACAACTTTTACCCCGGCAATGATGGCGTGGAGGGCCGTCTGCAGTATGGCGGCGGATTCACGGGCAGCAATGTCGCCGACTTCGATTCGGACCAGGTTTTCTACGCTGGTATCTCAGCCAATGTAGGCCGTTCTGGTCAGCGTCAGTATCGTGATGCGGGCTTCTTCCAGGATGACTGGAAAGTAACTTCCACTCTGACCCTGAACCTGGGACTGCGTTATGAGTATGACCAACCAATCTACGAAGTGAACGATAAGCAGGCCAATGTCGATCTGACTACCGGCCAATACTACGCTGCGGGCACGCCTGGAGCCGCCCAAGTCTTTGGCGATGGACATGCACTCTACCATCCGGTTTACACCAATCTCATGCCCCGTATTGGATTTGCTTTTCAGCCATCTGCCCGCTGGGTTTTCAGAGGCGGTTACGGCACTACCAATTTCCTTGAGGGCACCGGCGCCAACCTGCGCCTGAACTTCAATCCGCCGTTTCAGCCGGCCTTTACTTACCAGGCGACAAACGCCAGCGCTACCAGTCCAGGTACGCCACTCAAGGCAGAGAATGCTTTGCCAGTGAGCTTTGCCGCTTCTACCAGCAGCAATACACTTCGCGCATGGCAAAATAATTTGCGACCGGCCCTCATTCAGGAGTTCTCGCTTTCAACAGAGTATGAGCTCAACAATCAGACCTCTATATCTGCTGGTTATGTTGGTCAGCTCGGTCAGCACCTGATTGATGCGCGCGCAGGCAACCAGCTTTTTGCGCCGAACACTACCGCTCCATATGCAAACCTGGTTGGCCAAACCGGCAGTGTGGTGGTAACCGAAGCGGAATCGATATCGAACTACAATGCTCTGCAGGTTCAGGTTCGTCACCGTGAGCACGATGGTCTTGAGTACACCGTGAATTACACCTACGCCAAGGCTCTGACCAACAATCCAGGCTTCTTTGGCGCGAACTCCCTGGGCAATAACGGTCCCAACTACAGCGCTTATTGGCAGAACGGCTATGACGGCCAGGCGGACTACGGCCCGGCCGGCATGGACGTACGTCATAATCTGTCGGCAACCGGCGTGTATGAGCTTCCTTTCGGTCGTGGACATCGTTTGGGTAGCAACATAAACCCGTGGCTCAATGAGATTGCCGGTGGTTGGAAGCTGACGGGAACGGCTATCGCCTTCTCCGGTCTGCCTATCACGATCGGTGCGCCAAACACGACTACGGTGAACAACAGAGCTTCACGGCCAAATCATTATCGTCCGCTTGCGGTACGTAAACGCAGCGTCGGTCAATGGTTTGGTACTGATCCGTCTGCTACTCCCTGTACCGCAAGCGATGGATTCGACAATGGTGAATGCGCCTATGGCATTCCGAACAGTGAAGAATTCGGTACGGCGAGCAATGGCACGGAGCGTGCTCCCGGGTTCGAGCAGATCGACCTGACCGCGGGCAAGCAGTTCCGCATTACGGAAAACCAGAACGTTGAATTCCGGGCCGACTTCTTCAACGCATTTAATTTCGCCAGTTATAACTATCCGGATGCCAACCTCAGTGACAGCACCTTTGGTCAGATCACTGATACCCGGTCACAGCCACGTATTGTGCAGTTCTCAGTACATTACAGCTTCTAGTCAGTAGTACATGGAATGTGCTGGAGCCCACGTTCCAAACAAAAGGTGTCCCCGCATAAACGAGGACACCTTTTGTTCATTGAGCTCAGAATCCAGGGCAGCAACGGTCGGCACGGAGTAGGCCGGGAGTAGAACCGAACTGAAGGCCACCGGATCATTCCTGTCCCGAGATCGATGCTGACAATCGCCCCGCGCAGCACAGGATCATTGCCCCGATGGACGCTGTTCAATCCTGCATAAAAATGATTTTGTGAGACTACTATGTTCGATCCGTACAGCGAAAACCCGACTTGGGTGGCAGGACATGGATTCGTTACAGAAAGGACACACTGCACACAGTCCGCACACAGCGTGTGGTCGAGATCAGGTTTTTATAGAGGTTCGAGAGGGGTGTTATTGATGAGGGAATCAGTGACTCAGAAAAAGTCGTACCCGGACTCGATTCGTAACGCGAAGTCGCTTTCGTAGAGAAGAGCACCGGGAAATCGATAAAACCGCACCAAGAGGCAAACCGCGGCGGCCCGAATTAAGCGTCCGCACGACCCTGCCGAGTGACGGTCTTTAGGTCGAATTCACTGAGCAGCTTTGTCCATGATTCAAGCCTCGCCTGGCATCGCGTGCAGACG
>NZ_DASYBS010000128.1:0-11912 GCF_036500665.1 Cedecea sp. | reverse complement strand
CTGAGAGCGTCGGGAACGCATCTCAGCCGACCCAGGACTGGGAGATAAAACGGAGGTCTGCCGCTTTAGCGGTCGATTTATTTCGCCGGGAGTCCGGGGTCTCGGGGAAGTGACGGTGACTTCCCCGAGTCGTTCACCGGTGCGGGGGCTGCATATAAAACACGGCTGAAAGTGAACGGAACTTGAGCCGATCCTTCATAGGCTGTATTTGTGACTAAGGGGCAGATCGCTGAGAGAAGGGATGCAGCAACGGGCGCCACAAACGTGGCACCCGCATCTTTAAAAGATCATTTTGAACACGCCAGTTACCACCAGCAGCCCGATGATGAAAATGATCAGAATGGCCCATAAAATAATTTTCATTAGCGCTCCTTACCTTTTTGTTTGGTCATTTTGAGTATAGGCAAGGATACGAAGACGGGGGGGAGTTGCCTCCCCGTAGACGGAATAATGAAGAAAAAAATGCGGGTATTGCGGATTAACGCTGAGGTTTAACGGCGGCGAGCAGGAAGATCATGGGCCGTTCAGCCTCTTCCGCCAGCGCGGGGTTGAGGGCGATTTGTTCATCTTCAGGGCCCCATTCATCCAGCTTTTCAAGCACGAATCCGCTTTCAACCAGGGCATTTATCCAGGTGGCCAGCTTGCGGTGCTGCTTCTTCACGCCTTCAGCAAACCAGTTGCTGATGCGCACGCCTTCCTGCTGATAATGATTCACCGGCCAGCTGCGCTGCCCCGCCCGATCCTTAAGCCAGGCCTGCTCAAGCGGCGCGGTATAGATCGGATGTTCGGCGGTAAAGACCAGTTTGCCGCCCGGAACCAGTGCCTGTTCAAGCGTAGCGAACAGCGGGCAAATCTCCTCAAGGTAGTGCAGCGCCAGCGAGCTATAGGCCAGATCGAGACTATTGGCAGGAAGCTGCAGCGCGGAAAGGTCTTCGCACCGATACTCAATGCCTGCCCCTTCGGTCATTTCACGGGCTTTCGCAAGCATAAGGGTGGACACATCCAGCCCGACCGTTTTTGCCGCACCTGCATCACGCGCATAGCGGCAGAACCAGCCGTAGCCGCAGCCCAAATCCAGCACCTGCTTGCCCGCCAGCGGCGGCAACATAGCCTGAACTTTTGCCCACTCAGGCGCGCCATCCAGACCCTTTATTGAGCGGTCCAGCGTGGCATAACCGGCAAAAAAAGCCGGATCGTCATAGATATTTTGCGTCATAAATCCTCCGCAGAAGTGAGGCCATCATTGGCCAGCGGGAATTTTAGACGCAACGCAGCCGGAAAGAAAACCGGCTCCGGCGGCAAAACCGTTAAAAACCGAAATGGCTGAGTTCTGGGTGTTCGTCCGGGCGGCGGCCCAGCGGCCAGAAGAAAGCGCGTTCGCTCTCATTGATCGGCGTGTCGTTGATACACGCGTGGCGCTTAATCATCAGGCCCTGCTCGTCAAATTCCCAGTTCTCATTGCCAAAGCTGCGAAACCAGTTGCCGGAGTCGTCGTGCCATTCGTAGGCGAAGCGCACCGCGATACGGTTGCCATCGTGCGCCCAGATCTCTTTGATCAGCCGGTAGTCCAGCTCACGCTGCCACTTGCGCGTTAAAAAGCCCACCACCGCCTCGCGGCCATCCACAAATTCTGCGCGGTTGCGCCAGTGGGTATTCAGGGCGTAAACCTGCGAAACGCGTTCAGGATCGCGGCTGTTCCAGGCGTCTTCCGCCAGGCGAACTTTTTGCTTTGCCGTCTCAAGCGTAAACGGCGGAACCGGGGGTTTTACTGTCATGGGTCTGCTCCTGTAAGTATGTAGACAGATCGGTCTACTTTTCTACGCTATCCTGGGTAGACAGATTTGTCTACATGCGCCATGATAGATTTTTAACAGGAGAGAACATGCCTACTGCGACACCCGGCGCGCGCGACCGCATTTTGCAAACCGCGCACGATTTGTTTTACCGCGACGGCATTCGCGCCACCGGTATCGATCGGATCATCAGAGAAGCCAGCGTCACCAAAGTGACCTTCTACCGGCATTTTCCGGCAAAAGATGACCTGATCCGCGCCTTTCTGGATTATCGGCATCAGCGCTGGATGGCTTGGTTTAGCCAGACGCTTGAACAGCAAACTGGCGAAGGGAAAGGGCTGGCGGAAGCCTTAGCGGCCACTTTGCAAAACTGGTTTGAGGACGAGTCGTTTCGCGGCTGCGCGTTTATCAATTCGGCGGTAGAAATGGCAGAGGCACTGCCGGAAACGCTGCCGATAGCCCGCGCCCATAAGCAGGCGATGGTGCAGTGCCTGGCAGGCTATTTGCCCAATAACGTGAGCGGCAGACTGCGGGCGGAAATGCTGGCGCTGGTGATTGACGGGGCGATAGTGAAAGCCCAGCGCGACGGCGGCGGCGAAGAGGCACTACTTCTGCTGCAGGCGTGGCTTGCGTTGCTGCCCGCAGCAGCAGATTAATCGTCTTTTTGCCGGTGCTTGAACCACAGCCGGACGCCCACAACCAACACCACCGCCACGATAAGCCAAATCCAGTGACGCAGATGAGTATCCAGGCTGTGCAGCCACGGGCCGACCACTTCGCCGCCGAGGTAGCCGAGCGTCGTAAATAGCGTGGCCCAGAGGATGGCGCCGCAGATATTCAGCGGGATAAACAGCTTTGGCGGCAGCTTGCTGGCGCCGATGATAATCGGCCCGACGATGCGAAAGCCGTACATAAAGCGGCTGCCTATCACGAACAAATAAGGGTGGCGGTTGATCAGCGCCTGCGCTTTGGCAATTTTCTTGTGATGTTTTTTAAAGCGAGCCAGCAGGGCGCTGCCAAAATGCCTGCCTACCAGGAACAGGATCTGATCGCCAATCATGCCGCCCAGCGCGACAGACAAGACCACCAGTGGGAAGGTTAACAGCCCCTGATGCGCGGCCACGCCGCCCAGCAGGGTAATGGTTTCACCTTCCGCCATGCTGCCGATAATCAGCGCGGCATAGCCATACTGTTCAATTAAGCCATTGATATCCATTAAGCTGGACTCTCCTCCATGTATACCCGTCATACTTCAAGTTGCAGGTGCGTTGGCTGCATCCGGTTTATTCAGCTCATCCATGAGCTTCACCCTTTCAGGGCCGTTGCAAGCAACGTTCAAATCTGCTCCCGGCAGATTTGTCACCTCAGTCACATAGTTAGCTATGCTCCTGAGGATTAATGAGAGACATCCTGTCTCTCACCGTAGGCTCGCCTTTGGCGGTTAAAATTCGTTCCTGACGAATTTGTCTCGGCCTTGCCGCGTGATTCGGCCTTATGGCCTCACCCCTTCGGGGCCAGCGCAAGCGCTGTTCAAAACGCTCAAGCGTTTTGTCCCGCCACTCGAATTATTTAGGGTATGAAATTTTCCCTAAAGCATACAACTCATCGCCGTCAGGTTTGTACAGAATCGGAGATATTTTTCGTCTGGTTAAATAATAACCTGAAGGTGAATTATACTTGGAGTATCGCAAGCATTTGCGCCGCAGGTCCGGAGGTTGTATGAGCCATGTCTGGGGATTGTTTTCCCATCCTAATCGGGAAATGCAGGAAATTAAGCGCGAGAACGAGTCCGTCTCGCATCACTACACTCACCATGTGCTGTTGATGGCGGCCATTCCCGTCATCTGCGCGTTTATCGGCACCACGCAAATCGGCTGGAACTTCGGGGACGGCACCTACGTTCAGCTCTCTATGTTTACCGGCCTGTATCTGGGTATTCTTTTCTACGCCCTGATGCTGGGCGGCGTTGCGGTGATGGGGCGGGTTATCTGGTGGATGGCGCGTAACTATCCACAGCGTCCGTCGCTTGCCCGCTGTATGGTCTTTGCCGGCTATGTCGCTACGCCGCTATTCCTGAGCGGGATTGTTGCACTTTATCCGCTGGTCTGGCTGTGCGTGGCGGTCGGTGCCGTCGCGCTGGTTTACACCGGCTATCTGCTCTACGTCGGTGTGCCTGACTTCCTTGGCATCGACAAAGAAGAAGGGATGAGTTTTTCCAGTTCAACACTTGCGATTGGCGTGCTGGTGCTGGAAGTGCTGCTGGCCGTCGCGGTTATCCTCTGGGGTTATGGTTATCGCCTGTTCTGACGGGGCGAATTGACAGAAAGTTTTGATATAACGTTACGATTCTTAACTGGCAGTAAAGCGGGGCGCCGGAGTATGATTCCGGCGCCCCGCATGTTTATATAATTCAGGTGAATGTCTGCGGTGAGCCTATACTTTTCCGGAATCATTACAGAAGTGTCACCATGCCGACAAAAATCCGTTTATCGTTGTTCAGCCTTGCGCTGATGATGACTGTGCCTTTTGCCCCGCAGGCAGAAGCCAGTAAGGCCCTTACCCATGCGGCCAGCGCCGGCCAGGAGATTGCCTCCGGCAGCGCTATGATTGTCGATTTGCAAACCAACAAAATTCTCTATTCCAGCCATCCGGATCTGGTTCGTCCTATTGCCTCTATCACCAAGCTAATGACCGCGATGGTGGTGCTGGACGCCCATCTGCCGATGGATGAAATGCTTAAAGTGGACATCAGCCATACTCCTGAGATGAAGGGGATCTATTCTCGCGTTCGTCTTAATAGCGAGATCAGCCGTAAAAATATGATGCTGCTGGCGCTGATGTCCTCGGAGAACCGCGCGGCGGCGAGCCTGGCCCACCATTATCCTGGCGGCTACGATGCGTTTATCCGCGCGATGAACGCGAAGGCGAAGTCTCTGGGTATGATCCATACCCGCTACGTGGAGCCAACCGGCCTGTCGATTGAAAACGTCTCCACCGCCAGCGATTTGACCAAATTACTGATTGCAACTCAGAAGTACCCCCTGCTGGGCCAGCTCAGCACCACGCATGAAGATATGGCGACCTTCCGCAACCCGGCCTATACGCTGCCGTTCCGCAACACCAATCACCTGGTGTATCGTCAGAACTGGAACATTCAGCTAACGAAAACCGGTTTTACCAACAATGCAGGCCACTGCCTGGTGATGCGTACCGTGATTAGCGGTCGTCCGGTGGCGCTGGTGGTGCTGGATGCTTTCGGCAAATACACCCACTTCGCTGACGCTAACCGCCTGCGATCCTTCCTGGAAACCGGTAAAGTGACGCCCGTTCCGGCGGAAGCATTAAGCTATAAGCGCTCTAAAGCGGCGCAAATGGCGAACAACACCGTAGCCGGATCGGAAGAAGAGTAATTATTGTGGCAGCGTCTCGTCTCCGTCGTTGAGCGGGCGCTGCATCATTAACGTATCCCGCCAGTCGCCCATCTTAAACCCGACGCTACGCAGCCGTCCGACGGTTTCAAACCCGTGCTGGGTGTGTAATCTGCACGAGCCTGGATTGTTATCCCCATCGCCAATCACCGCGATCATCTGCCGCCATGGCCCCTTTTCACACCGCGTGATTAATTCGCTCAGCAGGGCTTTGCCGATGCCGCGCCCGGTCATGCTGGCGTCGATATACACCGAATCTTCGACCGTGTAGCGGTAGCCGGGGCGAGGGCGATAAACCGTGGCGTAGCAATAGCCGACAACACGATCGTTAATCACCGCGACCAGCCACGGCAGGCCGTGAGCGCGAACCGCCGCCAGGCGCCCGGTCATCTGCTGTTCGTCAGGTGGGGTCTCTTCAAACGATCCTTTGCCGTTCAGCACGTGCCAGGCATAAATCGTTTTAATGGCAGGAATATCGTCGGGCGTCGCTTCCCTGATCTGGACTAAAGGAAGGGGCATCGTTTCTACTGCGGACATCTTTCGCTCCTTAGGCAGAAAAAAGGGTGAAGATAGTCTTCACCCCGTTTCATTAATCTATGCTCAAAAAAGCGTGAAACATAGATTGCTCGTCATAGGAGAAACTTATTTCCGTCAGCCGTGTTCCTGAGCGCTGTCGTCTTCGGCCCAGCCTTTACGCCGGGTCGTTTTGCCAATCCCTGGGTTCATGCTGTTGGTTGGATCGTTGGCCTTGTAGAACTGCTTCAGCGTGTCCGGCGCTTTGTAGAGATGGCCAACGTTATGCTCTGCCGGGTACTGTGCGCCGCGTTCGTGCAGCAGCGCCAGCATCTGCTCTTTCAGCTCATGCACATCCACGCCTTTTTTGACGATATAATCCTGGTGGAAAACATGGCACATAAAGTGGCCGTAATAGAGGCGATGGATAAGCTTATCGCCGATTTCCGGCGGCAGCTCTTCGAACCAGTCGCTGTCGTTGCGGCGTAGCGCGATATCCAGCGCCAGAATATCTTCCACCTCATCAGCATGCACGGCGTGGTAGCGAATCGCGGCCCCGGCGGCGGCAAAGCGGTGCAGGAAGGCCTTGCTGCCTTCTTCCGGAGTACAGACGAAGAAGTCACCTTCGGCGGTTTTAAAATACTCGCTCAGCCAGGCTTTGGCCTCGTCGATGCCTTCACCTGCCATTTTCAGCAGCAGGTGGTGAGGATATTTATCGCGCCAGGTTTTCATCCGCTCCGGCAGGTGAGCCGGGAAAACGCCGCCGAGCTTCTGCATAAAGCGGTCGGTAAAGTGCGGCTTAAACAGCGACACCTTGTCGAGCACCGCGTCGGTGCGCCCCTTCATGGTGAAGAAAAACGGCATTTTGTCGGTGCCGAGCTTGTCGATCATCAGGAACGTATCTTTGCCGTATTTCTCCGCGATGTCGTAAATATCGCGGTGCATGTACTCCCCGGCGACCGGCAGGTTTTCGAAGTTTGCCAGAATATGGCGACGAATTTCGCTCAGTACATCAGGCTGGTTTGTGCCGATGTAAAACACCTGCTGGCGCTTTTCCGCCGGGAAGGTGTCGAGGCGTACCGCGAAGACCGCCAGTTTGCCCGCGCAGCCGGAAGATTCAAACAGGCGATCCGGGTCGGCGTTGTAGCGCGCAGGCGTGTCGGCCTCAACGTCGCGCACGCGAGTCACGTAATCGTGGTCGTGAGCGTGGCGGCCATCGTGCTGTACGTCGCTGTCTTTCACGCGTTCGTCGTCCAGCGTGCTGAGAATTTGCTCCGGCGTGGTGCCCAGGTTAATGCCCAGATGGTTCACCAGCTGTAGCCTGCCGCTTTCATCAATGCGGGCAAAAAGCGACATCTCGGTATAGGCCGGGCCGCGCTGCACCAGCGAACCGCCGGAGTTATTACAAATACCGCCGACAACCGACGCGCCAATACAGGAGGAGCCGATCACCGAATGCGGTTCGCGGCCCAGCGGTTTAAGCGCTTTTTCCAGCGAGTAAAGCGTGGTGCCGGGCCAGGCCAGCACCTGCTCGCCTTTATCCAGCAGGTGCAGCTTGTCGAGACGTAGCGTACTGATAATAATAATATCGCGATCGTAGTCGCTGCCGCTTGGCGTCGAGCCTTCGGTCAGGCCGGTATTGGCGGCCTGCATAATAATGATTTTATCGGCGGCGACGCAGGCGTTTAATACGCGCCACAGTTCCAACAGGGAGCCGGGGAACACTACCGCCAGCGCTTCCCCCTGGCCAGAACGAAAGCCCTTACGGTAGCGAGCGGTTTTGGCCGGATCGGTTAAAACATGGTGCGAGCCAACGTGGCGAGAGAGTTCGTTTATCAGCGTTTTATTATCGGACGTTATCAGAACAGACATGTATCCACTCCTTGTGGTGGCATCAAAAAGCCTGCCGTTAAGCATAGCGCCGAAAAACGTGAGCGTAACGAGGAAATCTCCGCGAAATCAGATGCCAGGCTTTGCTACGCTCTTCTTACCGTGGTGGCGATGTGGCAAACTGCACGCCTTAACAAAAGCTTGTGAGAGTGAATCCGATGAAATGGCTCTGTTCTGTAGGGATTGCAGTAAGCCTGGCGCTACAGCCTGCGCTTGCTGATGAGATGTTTGGCCCGCACCCTTTAACGCCGGAAGCGCGTGATGCCTTCGTCACCGACCTGCTGAAAAAAATGACCACCGATGAAAAAATCGGTCAGCTGCGTTTAATCAGCGTCGGCCCGGATAACCCGAAAGAAGCCATTCGCGAGATGATCAAAGACAGTCAGGTTGGGGCCATCTTTAACACCGTGACTCGCCAGGACATCCGCGCTATGCAGGACCAGGTGATGCAGCTCAGCCGCCTGAAGATTCCTCTCTTCTTCGCCTACGACGTGGTTCACGGCCAACGCACCGTGTTCCCGATAAGCCTTGGCCTGGCCTCCTCTTTTAACCTTGATGCGGTGAAAACCGTGGGGCGTATTTCTGCCTATGAAGCGGCGGATGACGGCCTGAACATGACCTGGGCACCGATGGTCGACGTCTCGCGCGATCCGCGCTGGGGGCGGGTATCCGAAGGTTTTGGCGAAGACACTTACCTGACCTCGATTATGGGGCGCACCATGGTTGAAGCGATGCAGGGCAAAAGCCCGGCGGACCGCTACTCGGTGATGACCAGCGTGAAGCACTTCGCGGCCTATGGCGCGGTGGAGGGCGGAAAAGAGTACAACACCGTCGACATGAGCCCGCAGCGCCTGTTTAACGACTACATGCCGCCATATAAAGCCGCGCTGGACGCGGGCAGCGGCGGCGTAATGGTTGCGCTTAACTCCCTGAACGGCACGCCGGCTTCCGCGGACAGCTGGTTATTGAAAGATTTGCTGCGCGACGAATGGAAATTCAAAGGCATCACCATCTCCGATCACGGCGCGATTAAAGAGCTGATTAAACACGGTGTTGCCAGCGACCCGAAAGACGCGGTGCGCATTGCGCTTAACTCCGGTATTAACATGAGTATGAGCGATGAGTACTACAGCAAGTTCCTGCCGGAGCTGGTGAAAAGCGGCGCGGTACCGATGAAAGAGCTGGATGACGCCACCCGCCACGTGCTGAACGTGAAATACGATATGGGGCTGTTTAACGATCCGTACAGCCATCTGGGCCCGAAAGATTCTGACCCGGAAGACACCAACGCCGAAAGCCGCCTGCACCGCAAAGAAGCGCGTGAAGTCGCACGCGAAAGCATGGTATTGCTGAAAAACCGCCTGCAAACGCTGCCGCTGAAAAAGACCTCCACCATTGCGGTGATTGGCCCGCTGGCGGACAGCAAGCGTGACGCCATGGGCAGCTGGTCTGCCGCTGGCGTTGCCGCGCAGTCCGTGACGCCGCTGGAAGGCATCAAAAATGCCGTAGGCCAGCAGGGCAAAGTGGTGTTTGCCAAAGGCGCGAACGTTACCGATGAAAAAGACATTGTCGCGTTCCTGAACCAGTATGAACCTGCGGTCACCATTGACCCGCGCACGCCGAAAGCGATGATTGACGAAGCGGTGAATACGGCGAAAAACGCCGATGTAGTGGTGGCCGTTGTCGGTGAAGCTCAGGGTATGGCGCATGAGGCTTCCAGCCGCACCGACCTGACGCTGCCGCAGAGCCAGCGCGACCTGATTACTGCCCTGAAGGCCACCGGTAAACCGCTGGTACTGGTATTGATGAACGGCCGTCCTCTGGCGCTGGTGAAAGAAGACCAGCAGGCGGATGCGATGCTGGAAGCCTGGTACGGCGGCACCGAAGGCGGGAACGCCATTGCTGACGTGTTGTTTGGCGACTACAATCCGTCCGGCAAGCTGCCAATGTCCTTCCCGCGCTCGGTTGGGCAAATTCCGACGTACTACAGCCACCTGAATACCGGTCGCCCGTACAACCCGGAAAAACCCAATAAATACACTTCACGCTACTTTGATGAAGCGAACGGGCCGCTGTATCCGTTTGGCTACGGGCTGAGCTACACCACTTTCAAAGTGGGTGACGTGAAGCTTTCCGCGCCGGCCATGAAGCGCGACGGTAAAGTCGAAGCGTCCGTCACGGTTACCAATAGCGGCGACCGTGAAGGGGAAACCGTGGTGCAGATGTACCTGCAGGACGTGACAGCCTCCATGAGCCGCCCGGTGAAAGAGCTGAAAGGCTTTAAGAAAGTGGCGCTGAAAGCGGGTGAAAGCCAGACCGTCAGCTTCCCAATCGACATCAACGCTCTGAAGTTCTGGAACGCGAAGATGAAGTACGACGCGGAGCCAGGCAAGTTCAACGTGTTTATCGGCCTGGATTCTGCCCGCGTGCAGCAGGGTGAATTTGAGCTGAAATAAGCGGGTTATCTTTAAGTTAAGCCACCTCTCGGGGTGGCTTTTTTACGACAGTTTAATTCAGTTCGTTTAGCATGGGTGCAACAGAATAAAAAGACCCGCAAACGACAATCACATCGTCCGCACTGGCATCACGTTTGGCTGCTGCCCAGCCGGATAAAATATCCGGGAAGTTTTTTGTCTCAGGTAAATACCGCGCAATATCTTCCGCTTGAGAGCTTCTTGGGCCCGCCTGAATGCCACAGCAATACCACTCATCGGAAAGATCTTTTAAATAATCGACGGTGCCTTTAATGTCTTTATTAATAAGCATGCCGATAACAAAGCGATACTTTCCTTTTTTGGGGTAGTTACGCAGCCTTTCCGCTAAATATGCCGCAGCGTGGGGATTATGCGCCACATCTAAAATCACGGTGGGTTTGTGGTCAATTACCTGAAAGCGACCGGGTAAATTGGCTTTATGAATAACATCATGCAGTGCAGCCAGCTCAAATTTAAGCCCGCTGATACGCAGCGCGGCTATTGCAGTAGCCACGTTATCGCGTGGCATTTTCGGCTGCCTTAACGGGGTGATTTCGCCGAGCTTGTCGCTAAACGTCCATTCATCGCCACCCTCTGTGATATGCCAGTCCACGCCATTTTGATGGGGGATAGCGCCAATCTGTTGCGCATAGCGGAGCAAGGATTCCGGGGCCTGCTGTTGCCCAATCACCGCCGGATGTCCGCTGCGGAAGATACCTGCTTTGATCTCGCCGATGGCCTCGGTGCCTTTGCCCAGCCAGTCTTCGTGGTCCAGCGCCACGTTGGTGATGACTGAGACATCCGGGGTAAGAATGTTGGTCGCATCGTCCCGGCCCCCCATGCCAACCTCAATAATCGCCACGTCTGCCTGAGCCCATTTAATCAGGCAGAAAGCGCCCAGCGTATTGAACTCGAAAGGCGTTAGCGTAGTGGCCTGGCGTGCTTTCTCAATTTCAACAAAAGCAGCAATGTGGGCCGCATCCGACAGCTCCTGGCCTTGAATGCGCACCGTCTCTTTATAATGAATCATGTGGGGTGAACTGAATACGCCCACTTTGTACCCTGACTGCATCAGGACTTTCTCGAGGGTGTGGCAGGTGGTGCCTTTCCCGTTGGTTCCGCCAACCAGAAAGACAAAAGGGGCCGGTTTTAACACACCAAGCTTCGCGGCAACTTCTTTTATTCGCTCTAATCCCATATCAATCACCTGCGAATGAAGGCTGTCGATATAAGCCAGCCAGCGGGATAAGTCAGAGGTGAGATCGGGTATGTCTGTACGGTTGCTCATTAAGTATTCCTTGGTTAAACATCGTCACTTTCTGGGGCGGAGGCTGCGGTGGGGTCATATTATCCAGATAGTAAAAAAATAAGACTCTGCAGTTGTAAGAAATAAATAATGAGTTTTTAACGCAATCTTGAATATTTATCTTGTGACTTATTCACTGGCAATATTTGAGGCCGTGGTGGACGACAGGATTTCGATTGAGATTAAAATCCGAGCAAGGGTTAGGCAGGCTGGCTAGTGGAATATCAACTGTGGCAGGGGAGCTTGCCGGGAAGTATTTTTGCCATGAAAATCGCCATTTATGCAGAGTCAGCTAAGATTCCGTTCACCTCAAGTACAGCTTCATATGCAGCCACCGAACCGGTGAACGACTCGGGGAAGTCACCGTTACTTCCCCGAGACCCCGGACTCCCGGCCAAATAAATCGCCGCAAGCGGTAAACCTCCGTTTTATCTCCCAGTCCTGGGTCGGCTGAGATGCGTTCCCGACGCTCTCAGCCTCCGGCCGTTCCCGACGCTCTCAGCCTCCG
>NZ_DASYBS010000127.1:0-17830 GCF_036500665.1 Cedecea sp. | reverse complement strand
CAATGCCGATCAGTTAAGGATCGGTTGACCGATCCTTAAACTGCTGCACTATAACGGCTTCCACAACAGGGAGCCGTTTTCTTATGCCGCTTCTTAATGACCTGCTCGATTTTAGCGACCATCCCCTTTTGCCTCCGCCTTCTGCACAGATGTTTGCAGAACATCTTCCCGCTAAGTGGATACAGCACTGCCTGACACTCTCTGAGCACGCAACCGTTCGCCGTCGGCGCCTGCCGGGGGATATAGTTATCTGGATGGTCGTGGCAATGGCCTTTTTCCGTAATGAGCCGATTACCGATGTGGTTTGTCGTCTGAACCTGAGCGCCGATGGCGACGCCGGCATGAACCTGCTGGCCCGCAGCGCTGTCACCCAGGCACGCCCCGCTATAAAGCAAAAGATGTGGCAGAGCTTTACCACTCACGGTGGGAAATCGAAGTCGGGTTCAGAAACCTGAAAAGTAGCCTGCTGGAGCAGGAGGTGTGGGGCATGTTGCTGGCCTATAACCTGATACGTCGTGAGGCGACAAGGGCCGCGGAGAAACACAAAAAAGCGCCCTCAGAAATGAGCTTTAAGTTCGCTTTCCAGTTTATCGCGACGGAAATGATAGTGCTGGGAAATACGGTATCACCGGGGACAATCCCGAAACGACTGGAGCCCCTGCGGGGGAATCTGGAAGCGGTGTTCATAAAAAAACGCCCCCGACCATCAAGGCCGGGGGCAGTTAAGATGTCAAAAACCCGTTATCCGGTGAACGCCTATGCCGCTCCGCTTAAGTGAACGGCATTGCGCCAGGGCGGGGTTTCAGCGAGACTAAAAAAGCATTAGCCAGTATTACGCATCCCGGCGGCAACGCCGGCGATGGTGACCATCAAAGCCTGCTCAACACGGGCATCCGGTGCTTCGCCTTTCTCTTCCGACTGCCGCGAACGGTGCAGCAGCTCTGCCTGCAATACGTTTAGCGGGTCGGTGTAGATATTTCGTAAGGTAATTGACTCGGCGATCCACGGTAAATCTTCCATCAGGTGCGAGTCGTTGGCAATGTCCAGCACTACTTTGATATCGGCGGCTAACTGGTCACGCAGTTGTTTACCCAGCGTCCAAAGTTCTGGTTTCACCAGACGCTGATCGTAATATTCCGCCAGCCACAGATCCGCTTTCGCAAACACCATTTCCAGCATACCCAGACGCGTGGAGAAGAACGGCCAGTCGCGGCACATGGCTTCCAGTTCGCTCTGTTTTCCTTCTTCCACCACTTTCTGCAGTGCGGCACCGGCGCCCAACCAGGCCGGAAGCATCAAGCGGTTTTGGGTCCAGGCGAAGATCCATGGGATCGCACGGAGTGATTCCACCCCACCGTTGGGACGGCGTTTGGCCGGGCGAGAGCCTAGCGGCAGCTTGCCTAATTCCAGTTCCGGGGTCGCAGAGCGGAAATACGGCACGAAGTCTTTGTTTTCACGAATATAGCCGCGATACATTTCGCACGATGTGGCGGAGAGTGATTCCATTATATGGATCCACTCCTTTTTCGGCTCCGGCGGCGGCAACAGGTTAGCTTCAAGGATTGCGCTGGTGTAGAGCGACAGGCTGCTGATAGTGATTTCCGGCAGGCCGTATTTAAAGCGGATCATCTCGCCTTGTTCCGTCACTCGCAGGCCACCTTTCAGGCTTCCCGGCGGCTGTGAAAGCAGGGCTGCGTGAGCCGGAGCACCGCCACGGCCAATGGAACCGCCGCGACCGTGGAACAGCGTCAGCGCAATACCGGCTTTTTCGCAGGTTTTGATCAGAGCGTCCTGCGCTTCGTACTGTGCCCAGGAGGCTGCCATTACGCCTGCGTCTTTAGCCGAGTCAGAATAGCCAATCATGACCATTTGTTTGCCCTGGATAAAGCCGCGATACCAGTCGATGTTCAGCAACTGGGTCATCACGTCATCGGCGTTATTCAGGTCATCAAGGGTTTCGAACAGCGGGGCAACCGGTAGCGCGAAGGTGCAACCCGCTTCTTTCAGCAACAGATGAACAGCCAGCACGTCTGACGGCGTTTTTGCCATGGAAATGACGTAGGCGGCGATGGAGCCGAGCGGCGCTTCGGCGACCACTTTACAGGTGTCCAGGACTTCGCGTGTTTCTTCGCTCGGTTCCCACTGGCGCGGCAGCAGAGGCCGTTTAGAGTTCAGTTCACGGATCAGGAAGGCTTGTTTGTCGGCTTCTGACCAGCTTTCATAGTCGCCGATCCCGAGGTAGCGAGTCATTTCACCCAGCGCTTCGCTGTGGCGGGTGCTTTCCTGGCGAATATCGATACGTACCAGCGGCACGCCGAAGCACTTCACGCGGCGCAGGGTATCCAGCAGTTGGCCGTTAGCGATAATGCCCATGCCGCAGGCCTGCAGGGATTGATAACAGGCGTAGAGCGGATCCCACAGCTGCTCGTTCTGGATGAGGAGGCCTTCCGGCTTCGGCAGTCGCTGGCCTTTCAGGCGCGCTTCAAGCCATGCCTGGGTGGCGAGCAGCTGCTGGCGCAGGCCCTTCATAATATGGCGATAAGGTTCCTGACCGGCGTCCGGTCCTGCCAGTTCGCTAAGCTCTGCCGTGCATTCCACCATCGACAGCTCTGAAACCAGCACCGCGATATCGCGCAGGAACAGATCGGTTGCCTTCCAGCGGCTCAGCAGCAGCACGTGGCGGGTAATTTCAGAGGTCACGTTTGGGTTGCCGTCGCGGTCACCGCCCATCCATGAGGTGAAGCGTACCGGTACAAAGTCCACCGGAAGTTTGTAGTTCAGGTTCTCTTCGAGCTGCTCGTTAAGCTCGCGAAGGTAGTTTGGTACGCCTTCCCAGAGGCTGTTTTCCACCACCGCAAAGCCCCATTTAGCTTCGTCGACCGGAGAAGGACGATGCTTACGAATTTCGTCGGTATGCCAGGCCTGAGCAACCAGCTGGCGCAGGCGGCGCATGATCTGGTTACGCTCGTAGTCGGCAAGATCGCTATGGTCCAGCTGCTTAAGGCAGCTGTTCACTTCGACCAGCTTATGTATCAAAGTACGGCGAGTGATTTCCGTTGGGTGAGCCGTAAGCACCAGCTCCAGAGAGAGGGACTCAACGGCTTCACGGATCGCCGCTTCGCTGATGTCCGGCTGATTTTTTAATTTTTGCAGCGTCTTAGCGATAACTTCCGGGTTGCTGGCCGCTTCACCGGAGGCGGAGATGCTGTGGTACTGCTCTGCGGTGTTGGCAAGATTAAGAAACTGACTAAAGGCGCGAGCGACGGGGAGCAGTTCATCATTTGAGAGGTTCTGCAGCGTGCTCAGCAGCTCCTGACGATTGGCTTCATTACCGGCGCGGGAGGACTTGGATAACTTACGGATAGTTTCTACGCGGTCGAGGATGTTTTCTCCCAGCGTATCTTTGATGGTATCTCCGAGCAGTTTTCCGAGCATGCTGACATTACTTCGCAAAGCAGAATAGCGTTCGTTCATATGACTCCAGCCCAATCTATAATGTAACTTAATTTCACCCGTGAAGGTTCAACACCGCCTTTTATAAAGCCACGTCATCAACCATTCGTCAATTGCTACGAAATCGTTTCAGCAAACGAAGAAATGACGCGAATTTATGAAATTTAATTACCAACTTCGCTCATAAGCATTTCTTATAAGAATAGCGATAAATCCAGATAAAAAAGGGGGGAAACCCCCTTTTACCGCTATTTATTAATGCCAGCAAAAATGATGAACCACCTGGGTAATTAATTCTCTGGTTGGCTCAATAAAGCGCGTATCGATGTACTCATCCGGCTGGTGAGCCTGGTTGATGGAGCCGGGGCCAAGGACCAGCGTAGGGCATACGGTCTGGATAAACGGTGCTTCGGTGCAGTAGTTCACCACTTCCGTTTGAGCGCCCAGCAGCTTCTCGACGACCTGGACGAGCTGGTGGTCCGGTGGGCATTCGTAGCCTGGAATCGGCGGATGCAGTTCCGAAATTGTCACACGGCCGGGCCAGCGCTGGCTCACCGGTTCTAATGCTTCGGTCAGTAAACCGTTCAGATCGTTTAATGTCATGCCCGGCAACGGGCGAATATCCATGTGAAGTTCGCAACACGCACAAATTCGGTTTGCCGCGTCACCGCCGTTGATATGGCCCAGGTTAAGGGTCGGATAAGGTACGGTGAAGGCATCGTGGTGGTAGCGGTCCTTCAGGGTATTTCGCAGCGTGAGGATATGGCCGATGGCGTCATGCATCAGTTCAATCGCGTTGACGCCGCGTGCCGGATCACTGGAGTGACCGGACTGCCCGAGAATGCGGATGGCATTCGACAGGTGGCCCTTGTGCGCGCGTACCGGCTGTAAAGACGTCGGTTCACCGATGATGGCGCAGTCCGGGCGCAGAGCCGTTGTTTCAGAGAAATAGCGGGCCCCCGCCATGGTGGTTTCTTCGTCGGCCGTGGCCAGGACGTAGAGCGGCTTTTTCAGGGTTGTCACATCCACGTCGCGCAGCGCATCCAAAATAAACGCGAAGAAACCTTTCATATCGGCGGTGCCCAGGCCGTAAAGCTTGTTGTCGTGCTCGGTCAGGGTAAACGGGTCACGCGTCCAGCGGCCATCGTCAAACGGTACGGTATCGGTATGCCCTGCAAGCAGCAGGCCGCCAGCGCCCTGGCCGCTGCTTGCCAGCATGTTGAATTTATTGCGCGTTCCAGGAACAGGCTGAATTTCGACGTTAAAACCGAGATCGCGGAACCAACCTGCGAGTAAATTGATTAAAGACTCATTGCTTTGGTCCAGCGCGCTGTCGGTGGCGCTGATGGAAGGTGTCGCGATCAGGGCGCGGTAGATGTCGATAAAAGGGGGTAATTTCATCTTCACTGTTGACAGGCCTTAGGTTAGGATAGTATCAATATTCATGCAGTAATTATGAATAAAAATACAATAACGTTGAGCGTAAAGGAACAGTTAAGCGTTCCGGTGAATAAAAAACCACGCTAACGGACGTGGGTGAAAGCGTCAGGCTTGCACTCTGAGCAGACCGAAAAGACAAGGTGAACGACCCAGATGTTGAATACGCTGATTGTGGGTGCAAGCGGTTATGCAGGCGCAGAGCTTGTGAGCTATTTGAATCGCCATCCTGATATGAACATAACCGCTTTGACGGTTTCAGCGCAAAGTTCAGATGCAGGTAAATTGATATCTGATTTGCATCCGCAATTAAAGGGCATTGTCGATCTGCCGCTGCAGGCGATGTCCGACATCAGCGAGTTTAGCGAAGGCGTGGACGTGGTATTCCTGGCCACCGCTCATGAAGTTAGCCACGACCTGGCCCCGCAGTTCCTTGCTGCCGGCTGCGTGGTTATCGATCTCTCCGGTGCGTTTCGCGTTAACGATCCGGCGTTTTATGAACGTTATTACGGTTTTACCCATCAGCATCCAGAGCTGCTGGAAAAAGCGGTTTACGGCCTGGCCGAATGGCAGGGCGCTGAGCTAAAAGAGAGTAATTTAATTGCCGTGCCGGGCTGCTACCCGACGGCGTCTCAGCTGGCGCTGAAGCCGCTGATCGACGCCGATCTGCTGGATTTGAGCCAGTGGCCGGTGATCAACGCCACCAGTGGCGTAAGCGGTGCCGGGCGCAAGGCTGCGATTTCCAACAGCTTCTGCGAAGTCAGCCTGCAGCCTTACGGCGTGTTTAATCACCGCCATCAGCCAGAAATCGCCACCCATCTTGGCGCGCCGGTTATTTTCACCCCGCACCTCGGTAATTTCCCACGCGGCATTCTGGCGACGATTACCTGTCGCCTGAAAGCTGGCGTAACGCAGCAGCAAATCGCGGAGACGTTTACTCAGGCCTATGGCGACAAGCCGCTGGTTCGCTTGTATGAAAAAGGCGTACCGGCGCTGAAAAATGTGGTTGGCCTGCCGTTCTGCGACATCGGTTTTGCCGTGCAGGATGAGCACCTGATTGTTGTTGCCACAGAGGATAACCTGCTGAAAGGCGCCGCGGCGCAGGCAGTACAGTGTCTTAATATTCGTTTTGGCTTCGCCGAAACGCAGTCCCTTATTTAACCGTCTGTCGGGTGAAATGATGAATCCTTTAATTATCAAATTGGGCGGCGTACTGCTGGATAGCGAAGAAGCGCTGGAGCGCCTGTTTACCGCGCTGGTGAACTACCGTCAGTCCCATCAGCGTCCGCTGGTTATCGTCCACGGCGGCGGTTGCCTGGTAGATGAGCTGATGAAAAAGCTGGCGCTGCCGGTGGAAAAGAAAAATGGCCTGCGCGTTACGCCTGCCGACCAGATTGACATTATTACCGGTGCGCTGGCGGGTACGGCGAACAAGACGCTGCTGGCGTGGGCAAAGAAGCACGGCATTAACGGCGTCGGCCTGAGCCTCGGCGACGGGGATAGCGTCACGGTGACCCAGCTTGACGAAGCGTTGGGCCACGTGGGTCTGGCTAAACCGGGTTCGCCAAAACTGATTAATACCCTGCTGGAAAACGGCTTCCTGCCGATTGTTAGCTCCATCGGCGTGACCGCGGAAGGCGAGCTGATGAACGTGAATGCGGACCAGGCGGCGACAGCGCTTGCCGCAACGCTGGGCGCGGACCTGATCCTGCTCTCAGACGTGAGCGGTATTCTGGACGGTAAAGGCCAGCGCATTGCCGAGATGACGGCGGCCAAAGCCGAGCAGCTGATTCAGCAGGGCATTATTACCGACGGCATGATAGTGAAGGTGAACGCGGCGCTGGATGCGGCCCGTACTCTGGGACGCCCGGTGGATATCGCCTCATGGCGCCACGCGGATCAGCTACCCTCTTTATTCAACGGCGTGGCTATCGGCACCCGGATTCTGGCATAGACAAAGAATAGTTTTAACAAGGACAAGACAATGCAAAATCACGGCATCAAAAAAATCGTTCTCGCATACTCTGGCGGCCTCGACACTTCTGCCATCATTCCATGGCTGAAAGAGAACTATGGCGGCTGCGAAGTGGTCGCCTGCGTGGTGGATATCGGTCAGGATCGTGAAGATCTGAAAGGCGTTGAGCAGAAAGCGCTGCGCTCCGGGGCTTCTGAGTGCTACGTCGTGGATGCGCGTGAAGAGTTTATCAGCGACTATGTTTATCCGGTACTGCAGACCGGGGCACTGTATGAAGGCAGCTACCTGCTCGGTACCTCTATGGCACGTCCGCTGATCGCTAAGGCGCTGGTGGATGTGGCGAACAAAGTGGGTGCAGATGCGCTGTGTCACGGTGCGACCGGTAAGGGTAACGATCAGGTGCGTTTTGAATCTACCTGGGCCGCGCTGGCTCCGCATCTGAAAGTCGTTGCGCCATGGCGTGAGTGGAACCTGCGTTCCCGCGAAGCGCTGCTCGACTACCTGAAAGAGCGTGACATCCCGACCACCGCAACGCTTGAAAAAATCTATAGCCGTGACGAAAACGCATGGCACATTTCTACCGAAGGCGGCGTGCTGGAAAGCCCGTGGAATGCCCCGAACAAAGATTGCTGGGTGTGGACCGTAGATCCACAGGAAGCCCCGGATCGGGCCGAGCAGGTGACCGTTACCGTTAAGCAGGGCAAAGTGGTTGCCGTTAACGGTGAAGCGATGAGCCCGTTCAAGTGCCTGGAAACCCTGAATGCTATCGGCTCTAAGCACGGTATTGGCCGTATCGATATCGTAGAAAACCGTCTGGTGGGCATAAAGTCCCGTGGCTGCTATGAAACCCCTGGGGGCACGATTATTATGGCCGCGCTGCGTGGCGTTGAGCAGCTGGTGCTGGATCGTGATTCCTTCAAATGGCGTGAGCAGCTGGGCCTCGAAATGTCCTACGTCGTGTACGATGGCCGCTGGTTTGCACCGCTGCGTAAATCTCTGCAGGCCTCTGCCGAGTCGCTGGCGGAAGAAGTGAACGGTGAAGTTGTGCTGCAGCTATATAAAGGCCAGGTGACGGCGATTCAGAAAAAATCACCGAACAGCCTGTATAGCGAAGAATTTGCGACCTTTGGCGAAGATGAAGTTTACGATCACAGCCATGCCGGCGGCTTTATCCGTCTGTTCTCGCTCTCTTCTCGTATCCGTGCGCTGAACGAACTTAAGAAGTAATTTTTACCCTCACTCTTTCCCTGAGCAGGGAGGGCGTGAGGGGCAAACGAATATCAATATGATGAATGGAGCATGACTATGGCACTTTGGGGTGGGCGTTTTACTCAGGCAGCCGATCGGCGGTTTAAGCAATTCAATGACTCTTTGCGCTTTGACTATCGCTTAGCTGAGCAAGACATCGTAGGTTCCGTCGCCTGGTCCAAAGCGCTGGTCACCGTGGGCGTGCTGACTGAAGCTGAGCAACAGCAGCTTGAGCAGGCGCTGAATGTATTGCTGGAAGAAGTACAGGCCAATCCGCAGGCGATTCTGGAAAGCGATGCGGAAGATATTCACAGCTGGGTGGAAGGTAAGCTTATCGATAAAGTCGGTGCGTTGGGTAAAAAACTTCACACCGGACGTAGCCGCAACGATCAGGTCGCGACCGACCTGAAACTGTGGTGCAAAACGCAGATTAGCGAACTGCTGGCGGCTACTCGGCAGGTGCAGCAGGCGCTGATTGAAACTGCCGAAGCGAACCAGGATGCCGTGATGCCGGGCTATACGCACCTGCAGCGTGCGCAGCCGGTGACTTTTGCTCACTGGTGCCTGGCCTACGTTGAGATGCTGGCGCGCGATGAAAGTCGCCTACAAAGCACCTTGCAGCGCCTGGACGTTAGCCCGCTGGGCAGCGGTGCGCTGGCCGGGACGGCCTATGAGATTGACCGCGAGCAGCTGGCTGGCTGGTTAGGTTTTGCTTCTGCGACCCGTAACAGCCTCGACAGCGTATCTGACCGCGACCACGTGCTGGAGCTGCTGTCCAATGCTTCTATCGGCATGGTTCACCTGTCCCGCTTTGCAGAAGATTTGATTTTCTTTAACACCGGCGAAGCCGGCTTTGTTGAGCTGTCCGATCGCGTGACCTCCGGCTCTTCACTGATGCCACAGAAGAAAAATCCGGATGCGCTGGAGCTGATTCGCGGTAAATGCGGCCGCGTGCAGGGCGCGCTGACCGGCATGATGATGACCCTGAAAGGCCTGCCGCTGGCGTATAACAAAGATATGCAGGAAGACAAAGAAGGGTTATTCGACGCGCTCGATACCTGGCTCGACTGCCTGCATATGTCGGTGCTGGTGCTGGACGGCATTCAGGTTAAACGTCCGCGTTGTCAGGAAGCGGCCGAGCAAGGCTATGCCAATGCCACAGAACTGGCGGATTACCTGGTCGCCAAAGGCGTACCGTTCCGTGAAGCCCACCACATTGTCGGTGAGGCCGTCGTTGAGGCGATCGAACAAGGTAAAGCCCTGGAAGCCTTAACCCTTGCCGATCTGCAGAAATTCAGTGCGGTCATTGGCGAAGACGTTTATCCGATCCTGTCGCTGCAATCCTGTCTCGACAAACGCGCCGCTAAAGGCGGCGTTTCTCCGAAGCAGGTTGCTCTGGCTATCGCTGACGCCAAACAGCGCCTGGTCTAATCCCCTCGAAATTTGAACAAAAAAAAGCGGACATACTGTCCGCTAAAAGTTCACGTTGGCTTTAATAATTCGTCAGGTTCAGAGAACAGAAAGTCTCTGCAGCCGCGCTTCGTTCTCGGGTAAGTAAGAGCGAAGCGCCTTGCTGTTGTGGGTTATTATTCACCAACATTGCTTGATAGGGATAATCGTTCGTTGCTATGCTATCTATCGCCATGAACTATCGTGGCGCAGGAGGATAGAGAATGAATATTCGAGATCTTGAATACCTGGTGGCGCTGGCCGAGCACCGCCATTTTCGTCGGGCAGCGGATGCCTGTCACGTTAGCCAGCCGACGCTGAGCGGCCAGATTCGCAAGCTGGAAGATGAACTTGGCGTCATGCTGCTGGAGCGTACCAGCCGTAAAGTGCTGTTCACCCAGGCAGGTTTGCTGCTGGTGGATCAGGCCAGAACGGTGCTGCGTGAAGTCAAAGTGCTGAAAGAGATGGCAAGCCAGCAGGGCGAAGCCATGTCAGGGCCGTTACACATTGGCCTGATCCCTACCGTCGGCCCTTATCTGCTGCCGCAAATTATTCCGATGCTGCATCAAACTTTCCCGAAGCTGGAGATGTATCTGCACGAAGCCCAAACCCATCAGCTGCTGGCGCAGCTCGATAGCGGTAAACTCGACTGCGCAATCCTGGCGCTGGTGAAAGAGAGCGAAGCCTTCATCGAAGTACCTCTGTTTGACGAGCCGATGGTGCTGGCGGTTTATGAGGATCACCCATGGGCGAACCGTGACCGCGTGCCGATGTCCGATCTGGCCGGTGAGAAACTGTTGATGCTGGAAGACGGGCATTGCCTGCGCGATCAGGCTATGGGCTTCTGTTTTGAGGCCGGAGCGGATGAAGACACGCACTTTCGGGCCACGAGCTTAGAGACCCTGCGCAACATGGTTGCGGCGGGGAGCGGTATTACGCTGCTACCTGCGCTGGCTGTTCCGCGGGAGCGCCAGCGTGATGGTGTGGTTTATCTGCCATGTTATAAACCAGAGCCGCGTCGTACTATCGGCCTGGTTTATCGTCCGGGGTCACCGCTGCGCAACCGTTATGAGCAGCTGGCAGAGGCCATCCGTACTCAGATGGATGGCCATTTTGACCCGGCGTTAAAACAGGCGGTTTAAGCCGTTTAGCGCCGCTACCCGGTAGGCTTCTGCCATAGTCGGGTAGTTGAAGGTGGTGTTAACGAAGTACTCAATGGTGTTACCGCCACCTTTCTGCTCCATTATCGCCTGGCCGATGTGAATAATTTCGGCCGCGCGTTCGCCAAAGCAGTGGATTCCCAGAATTTCTTTCGTTTCCCGATGGAACAGAATTTTCAACGTTCCGACATTCATGCCAACGATTTGCGCGCGCGCCAAATGCTTAAACTGTGCGCGACCCACTTCGTAAGGCACTTTCATCGACGTTAACTGTTGCTCGGTCTTACCCACAGAACTGATTTCAGGAATGGTATAAATCCCGGTGGGTATATCTTCTACCAGGTGCCCGGTTGCCTCTCCTTTGACCAGTGCCTGAGCGGCAATACGTCCCTGGTCATAGGCCGCGGAAGCCAGGCTGGGGTAGCCTATTACGTCCCCCACAGCGTAAATATGCGGCAGCGCGGTCTGGTACATACTGTTGACCTTGATGAGCCCGCGACTGTCCGCTTCCAGGCCGATGTTTTCCAGCGCCAGCGAATCCGTGTTCCCTGTACGTCCATTCGCGTAAAGCAGGCAATCTGCTTTTACTTTTTTGCCGGATTTCAGGGAAACGATCACGCCGTCATCCACGCCTTCAATCTTCTCGAACTCTTCGTTGTGGCGAATCACCACGCCGCTGTTCCAGAAGTGGTAGGAGAGCGAGTCCGACATTTCCTGATCGAGGAAAGCGAGCAGGCGATCGCGGGTGTTGATTAAGTCGACTTTGACATTCATCCCGCGGAAGATGGAAGCATACTCGCAGCCGATCACCCCGGCGCCATAAATAATCACATGGCGTGGCTCGTGGTGCAGGCTCAGAATTGAGTCGCTGTCATAGATACGCGGATGGGTAAAATCCACTTCTGGCGGGCGGTAGGGCCGGGAACCGCAGGCGATCACAAATTTCTCGGCGGTATAGGTTTCGACCGATCCATCGTGGCATTGAAGCGCGATGGTGTGCTCATCCACAAAATGCGCATCGCCCTGCAGCATTTCGCAGCGGTTGCGCTCGTAAAAGCCCTGGCGCATGCGGGTTTGCTGGTTAATCACGCTGTCCGCGTGGTTGAGGATGTCGGCAAAAGAGGAGCGGAGAAGGTGAGTATGGTCGCTGTATAACGGGTTTTGATTGAATTCAATAATGCGGCTGACGGCGTGGCGGAGGGCTTTCGAAGGGATGGTACCCCAATGGGTACAACCGCCGCCGACATTATGGTAGCGCTCAATCACCGCTACCCTGGCTCCTTGTTTCACCAGACCCATGGCGGCACCTTCGCCCCCGGGACCGGAACCAATCACTATTGCGTCATAATCGTAGGTTTGTGGCATGGTAAGGCTTACCTGTTTTTATACATAAAGGCAACACGATGGTAACATCAACCAGGAATTTCCCCAATTCCCGTTGTGCTTTTTACCGCCAGGGTAGGTCAATGTTCCGTAAACAATCATTCACAATACACTATAAAAGCGGTAGCTTGATTCTCTGATATAGTTCCAGCTCTGTTTGAAGGATTCAGGCAATATGATGGGTGTAAGAGCGCAACAAAAAGAGAGAACCAGGCGTTCTTTAGTCGAAGCCGCATTTAGCCAGCTAAGCGCCGAAAGAAGCTTTGCCAGCCTGAGCCTGCGCGAGGTTGCCCGCGAAGCCGGTATTGCGCCAACGTCATTTTATCGCCATTTCCGCGATGTTGATGAACTCGGCCTAACCATGGTAGATGAAAGCGGCCTGATGCTGCGTCAGCTCATGCGCCAGGCACGTCAACGCATCGCGAAGGGCGGCAGCGTGATCCGCACGTCAGTTTCAACCTTTATGGAGTTTATCGGCAATAACCCCAATGCTTTCCGTCTGTTGCTGCGTGAACGTTCAGGAACGTCTGCGGCGTTTCGTGCCGCGGTAGCGCGTGAAATTCAGCACTTCATTGCGGAACTTGCCGATTATTTAGAACTCGAAAATCGCATGCCTCGCAGCTTCACGGAAGCGCAGGCGGAAGCGATGGTCACGATTGTTTTTAGTGCAGGTGCCGAAGCGCTGGACGTTGACATCGACCAACGTCGCCAGCTCGAAGAGCGACTGGTGCTGCAGTTACGTATGATCTCGAAAGGGGCCTACTACTGGTATCGCCGGGAACAAGAAAAAATGGCGCTTGCTCATTTATCCGAAGAGTGAAGGAACGAGCAACAATGAAACAGTTACAAGATAAAGGTACGCTGGCGCTGGCGTTTATCGCTGGCCTGTCGATTAACGGATCTTTTGCCGCGCTGTTTAGCTCGGTCGTTCCGTTCTCTATTTTCCCCATTCTTGCCCTGGTGCTGACGGTTTATTGTCTGCATCAGCGTTACCTGAACCGTACCATGCCGGTTGGTTTGCCGAGCCTTGCCGCAGCCTGCTTTGTCTTAGGCGTGCTGCTTTATAGTGCGGGGGTTCGCGTTGAGTACCCGGCAATTGGCTCTAACTTTGTGCCTTCTATATTGTCAGTGGTACTGTTGTTCTGGATCCTGGTTAAGGTTCGCAGCCGCAAGGCCGAAACCTCAAAATAAGCCGACGATAGAGATAAGAAAGGACGCCCTGGCGTCCTTTTTCTATTTGCGCGTCAGCAGCACGCCGCACTCCATATGGTGCGTATACGGGAACTGGTCGAAAAGCGCGAGCCTGGTGATATCGTGGGTCTGCGACAATATTTCCAGATTTTCGCACAGCGTTTGTGGATTGCAGGAAATATAAAGAATGTGGGGATAGGCCTGCACCATCTTCACCGTATCGGCATCCAGGCCGCTGCGTGGTGGATCGACGAAAATGGTCTCGCACTGGTAGCTCTTCAAATCGATGCCCTGTAGGCGGTTGAACTCCCTGACGCCGTTCATCGCCTGGGTAAACTCTTCGGCCGCCATGCGGATAATTTGCACGTTATCGATGTTGTTGGCCGCGATATTGTACTGCGCTGCCGCTACCGACGGTTTGGCGATTTCCGTAGCCAATACGCGGGCGAAATTACGGGCCAGCGCCAGCGAGAAGTTGCCATTACCGCAGTAAAGCTCCAGCAGGTCGCCGCTTGAATCTTCTGTCGCGTTCAGCGCCCACTCCAGCATCTGAATATTCATGGCGGCGTTTGGCTGAGTGAAGCTGTTCTCAACCTGGCGATAAATCATCTCTTTGCCGGCAACCGGCAGGCGTTCGTCGATGAAATCCTGGTCCAGCTCAATTTTGGTTTTGGTAGCGCGGCCAATTAGGTGCACGTTAAAACCACGCGCACGCAGGCTGTCTCGCAGCGTCCGGGCATGCTGCTGCCACTCATCATCCAGTTTGCGATGGTACAGCAGGGAAACCACCGCCTGGTTGCTCAGGGTAGTGAGGTAGTCTATCTGGAACAGCTTGTGGCGCAGGGCCGGAACATCACGCACGCCATCCAGCATGGCTGGCATTAGCGCATTGATAAGCTCACTTGCCGCCGGGAAGCGGTTGACGCGGATGCGGCTTTTGGTCTGTTGATCGAACATGATGTGATAGAGATCGTCACCTTCATGCCAGATACGGAACTCGGCTCGCATACGGTAGTGACTGACCGGTGAGCGGAATACCTCCGGGGCCGGTGCGGCAAAGGGCGCCATCATGCCTTGCAGGCGAGTGACTTTTTCCGCCAGTTGCGCGTCGTACTGATCTGTCGGGAGGTGTTCAGGGGTCATGGCTAGCCATCCAGTCGGTCAATGAATACAAACTACGCGGCGATTGTAGGGATTCAACTCACGATGTCCAGCCCGATTGCGATAAGAAGTTCTGCTGGAAGTCTGGACATCTATATAAGCCTAACGGTAGCATGGCTTTTCCGGCCTCCTGAGAGTTAAAAGGGAACCCAGTGTAATTCTGGGGCTGACGCGCAGCGGTAAGGAACGGCAAGATGAACGCACTAAGCAGACACTGCTTTCTTATATAAGCGGGAAGTCCTCATCTTATTTAAGCCCCCAAGCCCGAAGACCTGCCGGAATGACGTCGCAAGTGATATGGCTATCGCGTGCTATTTGCCATATCTGCGGCATCCTATTCGAAAGCGGATGCTTATATAAATGATGATAAAGAAGGTTTCGCTGTTGACGGCTTTGTCCGCAACGGCTTTTTCAGTTTGGGCGCAGGACAGCAATACCGACAATACTCTGGTGGTCACGGCGAACCGTTTCCAGCAGCCGGTGAATACCGTACTGGCGCCGAACTCGGTGGTTACGCGTGAAGATATCGATCGCTGGCAGTCAAAATCGCTGACCGACGTAATGCGCCGTCTGCCAGGGGTGGATATTGCGCAAAACGGTGGGCTTGGTCAGCTTTCCTCAGTGTTCATTCGCGGGACTAATTCCAGCCATGTGCTGGTGCTGATTGACGGTATCCGCCTGAATCAGGCCGGCGTGACCGGTTCTTCCGACCTCAGCCAGATTCCAGTTTCCCTTGTTCAGCGCGTAGAGTACATCCGCGGGCCTCGTTCTGCGGTCTATGGTTCTGATGCTATTGGCGGGGTCATCAACATTATCACTACTCGTGATAAAGACGGCACAACGCTGACGGCCGGAATGGGCTCCAATGGTTACCAGAACTATGACGCCAGCACGCAGCAAAAGCTGGGGGATAACACCCGCGTGACCCTGGCAGGTAACTATGAGTACACCAAAGGCTTCGACGTTGTGGCCGATGGCAATACTGGAGGCCTGCGTCAGCCCGATCGCGACGGATTTATGAGTAAATCCCTTTATGGTGCGCTGGAACACAATTTCTCTGAGCAATGGAGCGGCTTTGTTCGCGGCTATGGTTACGATAACCGCACGGCCTATGATGGCTTCTACAGTAGCTTTACGCCAAACCAACTGGTGGACACCCGTCAGCTCTATAGCCAGACCTGGGATACAGGGCTGCGCTTTAACAACGATATCTTCCATTCGCAGCTGATCTCCAGCTACGGCCACAGCAAAGATTACAACTTCGACCCGCGCCTTGGCCGCTATGACTCCAGCGCGACCCTCGATGAAATTAAGCAGTACAACCTGCAGTGGACCAACTCCGTTGATGTAGGCGCAGGGAATATCGGCGCGGGCGTTGACTGGCAGAAGCAAAGCACTGAACCGGGCACTAACTATCTTACTGACGCTTACGATCAGCGTAATACCGGCGTCTATCTGACTGCGCTGCAAAAGTTGGGTGATTTCACCTTTGAAGGTGCTGCACGTAACGACTCTCACTCAGAGTTCGGTAATCACGGAACCTGGCAGAGCAGCGCCGCATGGGAATTCGTTGAGGGATATCGCTTCATTGCTTCCTACGGTACGGCCTTTAAGGCACCAAATCAGGGGCAGCTGTTTGGCTTCTACGGCAACAGAAACCTGAACCCTGAAGAAAGTCGTCAGTGGGAAGGGGCATTTGAAGGATTAACGTCGGGCGTAAACTGGCGTGTTTCTGGCTATCGCAACCTTGTTGATAACCTGATCGACTTTAACAATAACACGCTGAGCTATTACAACGTCGGCAAGGCCAATATTAAAGGTATTGAAGGTACAGCCTCCTTCGATACCGGGCCTGTGCAGCACAGCATTAGCTATGATTATGTTGATGCCCGTAATGGCTTGACCGATGCACCGCTGGCGCGTCGTGCCAAACAGCAGGTGAAGTATCAGCTTGACTGGGCACTTTACGATCTGGACTGGAGCGTAACCTACCATTACCTGGGCTCGCGCTACGACACCGATTTCAATACCAATCAAACCGTCAAAATGGGTGGTGTTAGCCTGTGGGATGTTGCGTTGTCGTATCCAGTCACGTCACAGCTGACCGTTCGTGGTAGAATAGCTAACCTGTTCGATAAAGATTACGAGACGGTTTATGGCTACCATACTGCAGGACGGGAATACTACTTGTCTGGCAGCTACACCTTCTGATGCACATCCTACCGTGCTGGTTTTTGACTCCGGCGTCGGTGGGTTGTCCGTCTACAATGAGATTCGGCAGCTTCTGCCGGATCTTCATTTCATCTACGCCTTCGACAACGTGGCGTTTCCTTACGGCGAAAAGAGCGAAGAGTTTATCGTCGACCGGGTGGTTTCAATAGTGACTGCTGTCCAGCAGCATTATCCTTTGGCCCTCGCCGTTATCGCCTGTAATACCGCAAGCACCGTTTCTCTCCCGGCTTTACGTGAAAAGTTCGACTTCCCTGTTGTTGGCGTTGTGCCAGCCATTAAACCGGCAGCACGTTTGACGACAAATGGTGTAGTGGGCCTGCTTGCAACTCGCGGTACGGTAAAGCGGCCTTATACTCACGAGCTTATCTCCCGGTTTGCTACCGAATGCAAAATTGAGATGCTGGGTTCGGCCGAGCTGGTGGAGCTCGCTGAGGCGAAGCTTCATGGTGAGCCAGTCCCGCTGGATGAGCTGCGTAAAATCCTGCGTCCGTGGTTACGTATGTCGGAGCCGCCGGATACCGTTGTATTAGGCTGCACGCACTTCCCTCTATTACAGGAAGAGCTGTTGGCAGTGCTGCCGGAAGGGACAAGACTGATTGATTCCGGCGCCGCAATTGCAAGACGTACCGTTTGGTTGCTGGAACATGAAGCGCCGGAAGCGGCTTCTGCAGATCGGAATATTGCCTATTGTATGGCGTTCACGCCTGAAACTGCGCAATTAATGCCCGTTTTACAACGTTACGGCTTCGAAAGGCTCGAAAAACTGGCACCTTAGCGCCATTTTGAGTAAAAAAACGGCGCTTGAAAGTTTTTTTCAAATTAGGGGTTGTCAGGCTCTGAGAACTCCCTATAATGCGCCTCCACTGACACGGCGAAGCGGCTTCGAAAGCGGCTTAACAACCCGGTAGTCAGTCAGACGAAAGCGAAAATAAACGCTTGACTCTGAAAGAGGAAAGCGTAATATACGCCACCTCGAGTTAGCAAGCGAAAGCGCGCAACTCACTGCTCTTTAACAATTTATCAGACAATCTGTGTGGGCACTCGCAGGATTGATATCTCAGCATCTTCGGATGCAACAAAATATCAAGTCTTGAAGAGTGACTACTGATTTTATAAACAGTTTTAATTCTTTGAGCATCAA